>NZ_JAKJJY010000006.1:59781-292303 GCF_022320955.1 Clostridium sp. YIM B02555
AATTGATAATTGATAATTGATAATTGATAATTGATAATTGATAATTGATAATTGATAATTGATAATTGATAATTGATAATTTGTATAGATAAGGAAGGAAATAAAATGTCATTTTCATCTAAAGTTAAAGGAGAAATATGCAGATATATAGATATTTCAAGGGAAGAAGCATTGGCAGAAATATCAGCTATAATGAAAGTAAGTGGTACATTAGCTTTTAGTGGAAGTGGACTTAGCTTTAAAATGACCACAGAAAATCCAGCAAGTGCAAGATTAATATTTACACTTTTAAAGGACCACTGTGATATTCATTCAAAATTAATGGTTAAAAAAAGTAATTCTTTAAAAAAGAATAATATCTACATGGTTGTAATATCAGAAGAAATGGGCGTTAGAGGTCTGCTAAATGAAACTGGTATACTTAAAGAAATTGATGGTATAATGAGTTTAGATTACAGAATAGAAGATAATGTTTTTAAGAAAGAAAGTGCTAAAAAGGCATATATAAGAGGCGCTTTTATTGGTGGAGGAAGTATTAGTAATCCAGAAAAAACCTATCACTTGGAATTTGTAACTCATAGTGAGGAATACGCTAAAGATTTATCTAATCTTATTAATACATTTAAGTTGAACTCTAAAGTGATACAAAGAAAAAACAGCTTTATAGTGTATATTAAGGAAGGTGAGCAAATTGTAGATTTGCTTAATATAATTGGAGCTCATTCATCTTTGTTAGAAATTGAAAATATAAGGATAATGAAGGAAATGAGGAATAATGTAAATAGACTTGTTAATTGTGAAACAGCTAATCTTTCAAAAACTGTAAATGCAGCAGTAAGACAAGTTGAAAGCATAAAATTAATTCAATCACAGATTGGACTTCAAAGACTTCCAGAGAACCTAAGAGAAATTGCAGAATTAAGATTAAATTATCCAGATGAATCTTTAAAGGAATTAGGAGAAATGCTTGATCCTCCAGTAGGAAAATCAGGTATTAATCATAGATTAAGAAAAATTGAGAAAATAGCAGAAGAATTAAGAACAAACAACTAGGCAGTGCACAGTTTAGAATTTACAGTTGTAGAATAAGCCAACTGTCAACTGTTTACTTCTAACTGTAAACTGATAACTGAAGGAGTGGTGTTATGTTTACGCATATTGTACTTTTTAAATTAAAGGAACCAACAACAGATAACTTGAAATTTGTAGAAAATACTTTATTATCTATGAATGGGGAAATTAAAGAATTAAAGAAATTAGAAGTTGGAGTAGACACCATTAGAAGTGACAGAAGTTATGATATAGGAATCATAACAAGATTTGATAATGAAGAAGATTATTTGGCTTATGATGTGAATGAGTTCCACGCTGAAAAAGTCAAAAAGGTTATAGGTCCTTATATGGAAGGAAGTAAAACTTTAGATTTTCAATTGTAAAGGATAACCAAAATTTCAATCAATAATGATTTGAATTGAGATTTTGGTTATTTGCGATTTTTGAGATAAAGTTATATAAAAAATAGTCTTAGATTGCTATAATTAAAAAGCAGACAATTTCAAATGACTTATGGATATAATTATCATAAGGAGAGGAGGAGTTACATGGAGAAGGAAAAGCAATTTTGTCATTTACATTTACATACAGAATATAGTTTGTTAGATGGTTCTGGCAAAATAAAAAAGCTTATGAAAGCTGCTAAAGAAAAAGGTATGGACAGCATAGCGATAACAGACCACGGGGTCATGTATGGACTTGTGGATTTTTTTAAGGCTGCTCAAGAAAATGATATAAAAGCAATTTTAGGGTGTGAAATATATGTAGTACCTAAATCAATGCATATTAAGCAGCCTGATAAAGAAAATTCAACTTATCATTTAGTTTTATTAGTAAAAAATGAAATTGGATATCAAAACTTAATGAAGATTGCATCAATAGCTTCGATTGAAGGGTTTTATTATAAGCCTAGAGTTGATTGTGATTATTTACGAGAGCACAGTGAAGGTTTAATTGCTTTAAGTGCGTGTTTAGGTGGAGAAGTTCAGTCAAATTTGCTTAAGGGAAATTATGAAAAGGCTAAAGAAGTCGCATTAAAATATAAAGATATCTTTAACGGAGATTTTTATCTAGAATTACAAGATCATGGTATGGAAGAGCAGAAGAAGGTTAATGAGGATAATATGAAATTATCTAAAGAAACTGGAATACCATTGATTGTTACAAATGATGTTCACTATATAAATAAAGAAGATTCAAAATCCCATGACGTGTTAATGTGTATACAAACAGCTAAAACCATAGATGATCCTAATAGGAGAAGATATCCGTCAGATCAGTTTTATTTGAAATCACCTGAGGAAATGTATGATATGTTTTCATATGTACCAGAGGCCTTAGAAAATACAATGAAAATTGCAGAACAGTGTAATTACGAGTATAAGTTTCATGAATCAAAGCTTCCAAAGTTTCCTTTAGAAGAAGGGCAGGATCCTTATGAGTATTTAAAAGATACTTGCTATAAAGGTTTGATTGAAAGATATGATGTATTTGAAGAATTAAGAAATAAAGAGCTAAATTACACAGAAGTTAATAAAATTGTGGAAAACTCTGAAAAAGCTAAAGAATATGTGGATAGATTAGAATATGAACTTGGAGTAATCAAACAAATGGGATATATAGATTATTTCTTAATTGTTTGGGATTTCATTAAGTTTTCATATGATCATGGAATACCTACAGGTCCAGGAAGAGGATCAGCAGCTGGATCTATTGTTGCATTTACTTTAGGAATTACTAAGATAGATCCTATAAAGTACAGTTTGATCTTTGAACGTTTCCTAAATCCAGAAAGAGTATCCATGCCGGATATAGATAGTGACTTCTGCTACGAAAGACGTCAAGAAGTGATAGATTATGTTGTTGAGAAATATGGTGCAGATAATGTATCTCAAATAATAACTTTTGGTACTATGGCAGCCAGACTGTGTATAAGAGATGTTGGAAGAGCCATGAATTATAGCTATACAGAAGTGGATAAAATTGCGAAGATGATACCAACAATGCTTGGAATTACAATTGAGAAAGCCTTAGATTTGAATCCAGAATTAAAGGCTGCCTATGATAGTGATGAAAGAATAAAAACACTAATTGACGTTTCAATGGATTTAGAAGGCTTACCAAGGCATTCATCAACGCATGCTGCAGGGGTAGTTATAGCATCAAAACCATTGGTTGAATATGTACCACTTCAAAAAAATGATGAAATGATAGTAACACAATTTGGTATGAATACCTTGGAAGAGCTTGGACTTCTAAAAATGGATTTCCTTGGTCTTAGAACTTTAACTGTTATGAGTGATGCAATAAAGATGGTTAAAGAGAATAGAGGAGTCGATATTGATTTAGATAAAATTGATTTTGATGATAAAGAAGTCTATAAAATGATAGGTGAAGGAAACACAGCAGGGGTATTCCAATTAGAATCAGCGGGAATGACTTCCTTCATGAAGGAATTAAAGCCTGATAATTTGGAAGATATCATAGCTGGAATATCGTTATATAGACCAGGTCCAATGGCTGAGATACCAAGGTATATAGAGTGCAAGAAAAATCCAGATAAAGTTCAGTATGAAACACCTGAATTAGAGGGTGTGCTAAATGTTACCTATGGAGTTATGGTTTACCAGGAACAGGTAATGGAGATTGTTAGAAAGTTAGCTGGATATTCTATGGGACGTAGTGATATGGTTAGAAGAGCCATGTCCAAAAAGAAACACAAGGTCATGGAAGAAGAAAGAAAGAACTTCATTCATGGTATTCTTGAAGGGGACGAAGTTATCGTTCCAGGATGTATAAGAAATGGAATAAATGAAGAAGTAGCAAATAAGATATTTGATAACATGATGGATTTTGCTTCATATGCTTTCAATAAATCCCATGCGGCTGCTTATGCAGTTGTAGGTTATCAAACAGCATATCTTATGAAATACTATCCAGTAGAGATGCTTGCTGCTATGCTTAATTCAATTATGGGAATTAATGAAAAAGTAGCTTATTATATTGGGATAGCAGAAGAATTAGGAATTCAAGTTTTGCCTCCTAATATAAATGAAAGTTTCTCAAGGTTTACAGTTAAAGATGATAAAATTAGATTTGGAATGGCTGCTATAAAAAATGTTGGTGGAAATGTTGTTGACAGTATAGTCAAAGCAAGAGAAGAAAAAGGTAAATTTGAGTCTTTAGTAGATTTTATAAACAAAATAGATCCATCAGCTATAAATAAACGTGCAGTTGAATGTTTAATAAAGGCTGGGGCATTAGATGATTTTAAGGTTTTTAGATCGAAAATGATTGCAGTACATGAGAAGTTAATTGAAAATATATCTAGTGATAAAAGAAGAAATATTGATGGACAAATAAGCTTGTTTGGAACAGAAGAATTAAAAAATCCAGAAGTGAGTTATCCAAACATAAAAGAATTTAACAAGAAGAATCTTTTAGCAATGGAAAAGGAAATGACTGGATTATATATTACTGGACATCCTTTGGATGATTACGCAAAAAGTTTAAAAATGCAGACTACAAATGAAATATCAAAGATTTTCTCGGTTCATGAAACTCTTGATGAAACCTTTGAAGAAAATTTAGATGAAATTTCTATGTTTAATAGGGAAGAAACCCTACAAGATAATGACAGGGTAATTCTAGGTGGAATACTAGCTGGAGTTAATCAAAAAGTAACAAGAAATAACTCTATAATGGCATTTTTAAAGCTAGAAGATTTAACTGGGACAATAGAAGTAATAGTTTTTCCTAAGACATTAGATAAAGTGAAAGAGTTATGTGTAACAGATAGCTTAGTAATAGTAAAAGGTAGATTAAGCTTAAAGGAAGATGAGCCACCTAAACTAATATGTGAAAGTATAGAACCTTTGGAACAGGTAAATACAGCTAAGGTATATTTAAGAGTTGACAATACTGAAGCAGCTAGAGATCTTAATAAAAGACTTAAGGATATATTGGCTAAAGAATATCTAGGTGACACACCTATTTATATATTTGAAAGTCAGCAAAAACAAAAATTTAGAGTTCCTAAGGATAGATGGGTATCATTAGATAGTGATGTTATAATAATGTTAAAAGAAACTTTAGGGGAAGAAAATGTAAAAATAATTGAGTTATAATTTGCAAATAGGTAAATGAAAAATATTACAAAAATTAATATTGCAAAAATGAGATCAAATTCTACTATTTTATCGATTATTGGGTATAATATAAGGTGATTGATACCTAATAAAAAGTAACACATATATAGTGAAATTTATGGGTAAGTTGGTTAACAATATAAATTTAATATTTAAAAGTTATTTATAATATAAAAAATTTGATATAATTTAGAAATTTATTTTGAATTATATCAGAAAATGGTTAAATATCATTGATAATTGTTTGAATTTTATGTACAATAATTCTTGGTTAATAAATTATGGTTATATTATGTACATAAGGGTCAAAAAGAGTCCCTTTCGGTATTTAAGGAGGAAATATATATTATGAAAAAAATAGCTGTGTTAACAAGTGGTGGAGATGCACCTGGTATGAATGCTGCAATTAGAGCTGTTGTAAGAACTGCCCTTCATAACGGTATAGAAGTTATGGGAGTTCAAAGAGGATACAGTGGACTAATTAATGGTGAATTATTTAGTATGGATAGAAATTCTGTATCTGATATAATTCAAAGAGGTGGAACAGTACTAAGAACTGCAAGATGTCCAGAATTTAAAAATGAAGAAGTTAGAAAAAAAGCTGCTAAAATATTGCAAGCATATGGTGTTGAAGCGTTGGTAGTTATCGGCGGAGATGGATCATTCATGGGTGCAAAATTATTATCAAAGCTTGGAATTAAAACAATAGGTTTACCAGGAACAATAGATAATGATTTAGCTTACACAGATTTTACTTTAGGGTTTGATACAGCTTTAAATACTGTAGTAGATGCTATAAATAAAATCAGAGACACTTCAACTTCTCATGAAAGAGTTTCTATTGTAGAAGTTATGGGGAGAGACTGTGGAGATTTATCTTTATATGCAGGTATTTGTGGTGGTGCAGAAGCAATCATAATTCCTGAGATAGATTTTGATAAGGATGCACTTTGCAGAACTATCTTAGAAGGAAAAAATAGAGGGAAAATGCATAATTTGGTAATCCTTGCAGAAGGAATTGGTGGAGCATTTGAACTTGCAAAAGAAGTTGAAGAAGTAACAGGAATAGAAACAAGAGCAACAATCTTAGGTCATATTCAAAGAGGAGGAAGTCCTACTGCTACTGATAGAGTCTTAGCTTCAAGAATGGGAGCAAGAGCTATAGAAGTATTATTAGAAGGAAAAACTTCAAGAGTAATCGGAATTAAAGATAATAAAATAATAGACCAAGATATAGATGAAGCTCTAGATATGGAAAGTAAATTTGATAAAGAGCTATATGATATAGCTCAAGTATTATCATAATAATTTGTTTATAGTTTATTAATATAAATTGTATAATTAATCCAAGAAAGAGGAGTGTTAGTTTAATGAGAAAAACTAAAATGATATGTACTATTGGTCCAGCAAGTGAAGATATGGAAATCTTAGAAAAAGTAGTTCTTGCAGGAATGAATGCTTCAAGACATAATTTTTCACATGGAGATCATGAAGAACACGGTGGAAGAATTGCAAAGGTTAAAGAATTATCAAAGAAGTTAAATAGAGAAATTGCAATAATTCTTGATACTAAAGGTCCAGAAATCAGAACTGGTAAATTCGAACCAAAGAAGCTTGAATTAACTAAAGGAACAGAATTTACAGTATATGCTGGAGATATGGATGTAATTGGTGATACAACTAAATGTGCAGTTACATATGCAGGATTAGCTAATGATGTTAAGCCTGGAAACACTATCTTAATAGATGACGGTTTAGTAGGATTAACTGTTAAATCTATCGAAGGAAATGCTATTAAGTGTGAAGTTCAAAACACTGGATTCGTTGGAACTCATAAAGGAGTTAATGTACCAGGAGTATCTATTAAGTTGCCAGCACTTACTGAAAAAGATAAATCAGATTTAATCTTTGGATGTGAAGTTGGAGTTACTATGATAGCTGCTTCATTCATCAGAAAAGCATCTGACGTAAAGACTATCAGAGAAATACTTGATGCAAATGGTGGAGAAAGAATCTTAATTTGTTCTAAGATCGAAAACCAAGAAGGTGTTGATAATATTGATGAAATATTAGAAGTTTCAGACCTTTTAATGGTTGCTAGAGGAGACATGGGAGTTGAAATTCCAATAGAACAAGTACCTGCTGTTCAAAAGATGATGATCAAGAAGTGTAAAGAAGCTGGAAAACCAGTTATCACTGCAACTCAAATGTTAGATTCTATGATGAGAAATCCAAGACCAACAAGAGCAGAAGTTTCAGACGTAGCTAATGCTATCTTAGATGGTACTGATGGAATCATGTTATCAGGAGAAAGTGCTAATGGAGATTATCCAGTAGAAGCTGTAACTACAATGGCTAGAATTGCTGAAGAAACTGAAAAATCTTTAGAATATAAAGTAGCTGTTTCTCAAGCTAAATCACACATTCCAGCTATCGCAGGAGTTATTTCAAGAGCAGCTAGTAATGCAGCTAACGAATTAGAAGCAACTGCAATATTAACTTCAACTCAAACTGGAGCTACTGCAAAGAGAATTTCTCAATGTAGACCAGAATGTCCAATCATAGCTATTACTCCAGATCCAATAGTTGCTAGACAATTAGCATTCTCATGGGGAGTATATGCAGTAGTTGCTAACAAGATGGAATCAACTGACGAGATGTTAGAAAAATCAGTTGAAATAGCTAAAAACAATGGATTTGTTAAAGCAGGAGAAACAGTTGTATTAGCAGCTGGAGTACCTGTAGCTCAAACTGGTGCAACTAACTTATTAAAGATTGATGTTGTTAAATAAGTCTAAACATAATTTTTAGTAATATTTTGAGACCTTGATATACTATATCAAGGTCTCTTATTATATAGAAAAACTATAGGATTTTGTAATTAATTTAAAATTTTAGAACTTGAATAAAAAAGTTAACAAAAAATTAACAATTATACAAGTGAGATTTAATATATAATGTATATTATTGCTTTAAACAAGGAATAATAACTTAATAGTTATGGAATTAAATGGCAACTGATTCTGTATTGGCACCGAAAGGTGCTCTTTTTTTGTATAAGAAAATTTAAAGGTTAAAAAAATAACAATATTTAAAAAGGGTAGATTCCTTTAATGGTATTAAGGAATTTTGAAACTAATAGAGCTTAAAGAAAAATATTAAGGCGAGATTATCTTAAATATGATAAAATGTAGAAAATAATGATAAATATTAAATAAAAAGTTTAGTTATAAATAAAGGACGTGTGCATGTGGTAGAAAAAAATAAGGAATACATTGTGAAGATCATTTCTCAGGGCTATGAAGGTGAAGGCGTTGCAAAGATAGAAGGATATCCAATATTTGTCCCAGGAGCACTCAAGGATGAAACTGTAAAGATAGAGGTAATTAAAAAGAAGAAGAACTATGCTTATGGGAAGCTTATTGAAGTAATAGAAGAATGTTGTATGAGAAAAATTCCGGAGTGTATTAATTATGATAAGTGCGGTGGATGTTCATTGATGCATTCAGATTATGAAGGTCAGCTTGACTTTAAATTTAATAGAGTAAAAGATTGTATTGAGAGAATAGGTGGCTTATCATCAGAAATAGTTAAAGTTCCTATTGGAATGAAAAATCCTTATAAATATAGAAATAAAGGCATTTATTCTGTTGGATTGACTAATGGGGAACTATCAATAGGATTTCTTAGTGAAAAGAGCCATGAGATTCTTGATATAGAGACTTGTCATATTCAAAATGAAGACTCTGATAGAATTATAAAAATTATAAAGAATTGGATGCTAGAATATTCCATAGAACCAGCTAATAGGGATGGGATTTTTTACGAATCAGGTTTAATCAGAAATATAATGGTCAGAAGAGGTTTCAAGATTGATGAAATAATGGTTGTAATAGTAACTACAAATAAAAAAATTCCATATAAGCAGGAACTATTAGATTTGCTAAGCAATGAAAGTAAAAATTTAACCAGTATAATTCAAAACATAAATTCTAAGGATACCAATTTAGCTTTAGGAGATAAATTCATCACTTTATGGGGAAAAGATTTCATATCAGATTATATAGGAAAATACAAATTTAACATATCACCAGTTTCTTTTTTTCAAGTAAATCCAATTCAAACAGAAGTATTATATAATAAAGCTTTAGAATATGCTGAGTTAACTGGAACTGAAGTGGTTTTTGATGCTTATTGTGGTGCAGGAACAATATCATTATTTTTGTCTCAAAAAGCAAGAAAAGTTTATGGTGTTGAAATAGTAGAGCAAGCAATAGATAATGCAATAATAAATGCCAAAAATAATAAAATTACAAACTCTGTATTCTATGTGGGGAAATCAGAAGAAATAATACCTAAATTAATTGAAGATGGAATTAAACCAAATGTTATAGTTATTGATCCACCAAGAAAGGGTTGTGATGTTAAATTATTAGATGCAATTGGAGAGGCCAAACCCAAAAGAGTAGTTTATGTATCTTGCGATCCAAGCACTTTGGCAAGGGATTTAAAGTACTTAGAGCAGTTAGAGTATGAGACAGTGGAAGTTCAGCCTGTCGATATGTTCCCAATGACGAAGCATATAGAAACAGTAGTTAAATTAATTAAGAAATAGCTCTATTTTACAGCGATTATAAACTTAAGATTGGAAGCAATTCAACCCATTTGCCACCGTAAATAAGTACACGGTGGCAAATGAAATGATATTATTAAACCTCATTATCCTGTTTTAGCATATTTTCAAATATATCCACAGTATTGTCGCTCATTTGCTTAGTAATATGTGAATATATATCCATAGTTGTGGACAATCTAGAATGTCCTAGACGGTGTTGTATGTCCTTTATATTTGCATTTGATTCTAAAAGCATTGGAACAAAATTTAGATAGACAGATAAATAGTATTAGTGATTATCGCAAGAAATATAATATTTCAATAGATGTTAATAGAGATATAATAAAAGAACATATATCAGGAAAAGATTTTAAGAGAGAAAGATATCTTACATTAAAAGAGGAATTACTAAGATTAGGGGATACTTTGATAATTAAAGAGCTTGATAGGCTCGGAAGAAATATGGAAATGATAAAAGAGGAATGGCGTGATTTAGAAAAGACAGGTATAAATATAATAGTTATTGATACTGAAATTCTAAATACTGTTGGGAAATCAGATTTAGAGAAGAAATTAATATCAAATATAGTATTTGAACTTTTATCATATATGGCTGAAAAAGAAAGAGTAAAGATTAAACAAAGACAAGCTGAGGGAATTGCGGTAGCTAAGGCGAGAGGAAGAAAACTAGGTAGACCAGGTGTTGAATATCCTGGTAACTGGAAAGAAATTTATGATAAGTGGAAAGCCAGAGAAATTACTGCAGTAAAAGCAATGGAGCTTACTCAATTAAAGAAAAATAGTTTTTATAATTTAGTAAAAAGATATAAAGATGAAAAAGAGCATTGTTAGAAAATATTAAAAATTATATAAATATTGAAAGCACTTATTTTTAGAGTAGGTGTTTTTATTATGTTTAATTTTAAAGGTGTACAGTCAACATTTCCGACAAAAACCACTCTAAGACAAAAATTAGATATAAATTAAGATTTTTACACGGATATGTTAGTTGTACTCGAATTTAGTATAAAAATTATGTATAAAATACATCTATAAGTTTTGATACTAAGTAAAAACAGTAGTATAATATTTACATAATATGGAATTTTTAAAATTATATAGGGAGATGAAATATAATGAAATATTATATTAAAGGATATCAAGATAATTTTTGGAAGGTGTTAAATGAAAATGCGAGGGAAAATGAGAATGACATTTGTTTTAGTTTTTATGAATATTCTGGAGAAGAAAAACAAGTAATTACATTAACAAGAGCTAATTTAGTTGAAAAATCATTATCTATAGCATCTATGTTAAAAAGAAGAAAGGCACAAAAAGGAGACAAAGTAGTTATTTTTTCTACACAAACAGCTGATAATGTATTATCAGTTTTAGGATCAGTATTAGCAGGAACAATATTTACAATAATTCCACCACCAACGGATTCCAATAAGATGATGAGATTTTTATCAGTTGTGGAGTCTTGTAATCCTAAATTTATATTATGTGGCGATTCGATTGAAGATGAGATTCATTCAGTTTTAGAAAAAGTAAAAAAGGATGAAAAATATAATTCATTATTGGAGAATTTACAAGTAATTAATGTAGAGAAGTGCACTGAAGATAAAGATTTCATACCAGAAGAAGTATCGTTAGATGATATTATATATATTCAATATTCTTCGGGGTCAACTAGTGAGCCAAAAGGGGTAATGGTATCTTATGGAAATGTTGTGAGCCTTGTTAATTTAAGCAAGGAATCTATGCAAAATAAAAGGTTATTTGGTTGGGTTCCTTTCTTTCACAACCTAGGTCTTGTGTATTTAATGTTTTCACCTATATTAGATAAAGAACTTTCCGTAGGAATTATGTCACCAAATGCATTTCTTGAAAAACCTTTAAGATGGTTTGAAGGAATGAGTGATTTTAAAGCAGACGTTACCATTGCACCAAACTCAGTTTATGAATCTTATCCAAAGTTAGTGCCTTCTGGTAAACTAAAAGGTATTGACTTATCAAATGTAAAGACATTATTAAATGGTTCTGAGTTAGTTAACCATTCAACTATGAAACAGTTTGCTGATGCATATAAAGAATTCGGAATTACTGTGAATAAATTCATAGTAGGATATGGTCTGGCAGAAGCTACATGTGGAATAACAACAAATACTTATTATTCAGAGGATGAGAGAATAGAAATTGATTTTGACGAGTATCAAGCTGGAAAATGGGTTTTAGCTAGTGAAAATACTGCAAATAAAATTCAATTTGTAAGTAATGGAGAAGCTATTAATTATATAGTCATAAAGGTTGTAAATCCAACTACTCTTGAAGAATGTGCCGAAGATGAATTCGGAGAATTATGGGCACAAGGACCTTCTATAGCCCAAGGTTATTATAAAAACGAAATTGCGACAAATGAAACCTTTAATGCAAAATTAAAGGGGTATAATGGAAATTTCCTTCGTACAGGAGATTTAGGTATTATAAAAAATAAAAAAATATACGTTACAGGACGTATAAAAGAACTTATCATTATTAATGGAGTAAATATATTACCAAATGATATTGCAATAAAATTAAAGGAAGAAATATCTGAATTAAAAGATTCAGATATTATTGCATTTCCTGTAGTAAATGAATACAAGGAAAGATTAATTATTATTCCTGAAATACCAGAAAAGATAGTAAAGGTGGGGAATTTAAATGAAGTAGCTGGTAGAATAAGTTCCTGTGTATCAAAATATTTTCAAGTATCACCGTATCATGTTGGATTTATAAGAGAGGGGACACTTCCAAGGTCTGATAATGGAAAAATATCAATAATGAAATCTGCTAGTTTATATAAAGAAGAAAAATTGAATTTAATAAATTTAAGTGAAGAAGATAATTCTCTAAAAAGCAGTGAACCTATAGAATATAGTACAGAAACAGAAAAGACATTAGGTGATATTATTGATAAGGAATTTTCACATAAAACTAGAAGTAATGATAATTTACTAAATTTAGGAATGGATTCCTTAGAAGTACTAGGTCTTACAGCCAATATAGAAGATATATTTTCTATAAATGTTCCAATATCATTTATATACGATAATCCTACAATAGAAAAAATAGGAGAATATATTGATAAAACTCTAAGTGGAGAAGACGTAAGTCTATTGGAGAAGGATAAAAGCTATTTATATGATGAAGTTAAGTTAGATGAAAGCATTTATGCTAAAGAGTATGAAACTGAAAATCCTCCCATGAAAAATATTTTTATAACTGGAACTACTGGATTTGTTGGCGCATATTTGATTAACACATTAATAGCTGAAACTAAAGCAAAACTTTATTGCCATGTAAGAGCGAAGGATGACGAAGATGGTTTTAGAAGATTAAAAGAAAATATGGAATATTATAAATTGTGGAAAGATGAATATAAGGAAAATATTATTCCAGTGATAGGCTCTCTTGATAAATCATTATTAGGAATAGAAGAAGAAAAGTACAAGCAGCTTACTGAAGTTGTAGATACTGTATATCATAATGGGGCAATACTTAATTTTGTATACCCATATGAGAGATTAAAAGATACTAATGTATCAGGAACAGTGAGAACTATTGAATTTGCTTGTGAAGGAAAACAAAAGTACTATAACTATATATCTTCATATAGCGTTTTTGATAATCCAAGTTATTTTGATAAAACAGTATCAGAAGATGACCCACTTTCAAGTTGCACAGGATACTATTTATCATATAGTGAAAGTAAATGGGTATCAGAAAATATAATTCATATTGCAAGAGAAAGGGGATTAAGAGCAGCAATATATCGCCCAGGAGAAATAACTGGAGATAATAAAAATGGTATATGGAAGTATAGTGATTCAGTTAGTAGAACAATTAAATCTATGATTCAAACAAAGACATATCCAGATATAAATATGAAAATACACATGACTCAGGTAGATTATATAGCTGAAGCTATAATATATATTTCAAAACAAGGCAAATCATATGGAAAAGCATATAACTTATTAAATAGTGTTCATATATCTGTTCGCGAATTAGGACGATTAGTTAATGAGTGTGGATATGAAACTAAAGATATCGATTATGCTACTTGGAAAGAAAATCTATATAAATCAGGTAGTGAACATCCTTTGAAATTATTAGAATCTCTATTCCAAATAGTCAAAAGTAATCCATGCGAAAACTTTGAAATTAGAACTGGTGAAATGGCTCCAATTCTAGAAACCAAAAATACTGATAATGCTTTGAGAGGAACAAATATTAAATGTGAACCTATGAATGCTGAGTTGATAAGTAAATATTTAAAGAACTTTGTTTGAATATAAGTTGAGTAGGAGGTAGACAATTATTTTATCTACTGACCTCTCCCATCAAATGTAATCATCTTAAGAAATTTATGGGGTGTATCCGACAAATCCCCCATTAATTCATTGGTGGTTGTTTTTATATAAAAATAAGCACAGCAAACAAACCTACGAAATGTAAGTTTAAAAAATAATATTTAATTGCTAAACTGTTATTTTAATAAATTATAAGGACACATATGAGAAAGCACAGGAGATTTAATCGACGTAACGTGAACCGTACTAAGGTAGACACTCACGGTCGCAGGGAGGCTTATAATAAAAAGTACACATTTAGCTGTATGCTAAAGTGTGGTTTCTGTGGCAGTAACCTTTCTCGCTGTAATTGGCACAGCGGAACACCTCATCAAAAGAGAGTAACTGGCAATGTTGTTGTAGGTACTAAAAAAGGTAAGAAATACTGTCCTGAAAGCAAAGGTATTGATGAAGCTATCATTGAAGGTGCATTTGTACAGAGCTATCGACTTATGTGTGGGGATAACAAAGAGGTTTTGTCGGAGTTTTTAAACAGAATGGAAGCAAGCCTACAGAATAATAGCTCTGAAAAGCAGTTGAATAAGATAAACAAAAACATAAATTCACTTGAAGTTAAGAATAAAAAGTTACTTGATAATCTTTTAGATGGTACTATTGATAAATCAACCTATACAGAAAAGAAAGCAGAACTGGATGCTGAATTACAAGAGCTAAAAGAGCAAAGATAAGGATTGCAAGACAATACAACCAATGAGAAACAAGTACGCCAAAGACTTGAAGGTTATAAACGTGCATTAGAGGCAAACGAAACACTAACGGAGTTTGATAAGAGTGTATTTGAGTCCATTGTAGACCGTGTTATAATAGGTTCAAGGAATGAAGATGGTACTGCTGACCCACATAGTATTACGTTCGTATATAAGACAGGTCTGGAAGATAAGATTGATGGTAAAAAAGCGTATTCCTATACACATAACCACACATGTGGAAACTGTAACGCTACTAATTAAGAAATAGAGCCGTTTTAAATGGTTTATAAAGTCAAAATATAAGCAATTGCCACCGAAATGCCACCATAAATTATGGCGTGGTGGCAATGCTTTCAAATATATCAACTGATTCATCTTTCATAGATTCTGTATTGTGAATAGTAGATGTTTCAATAAACAGAGCTTTTTTTGTTTTCCCAGAATGCTGAGCGCTTTTTTTTATATTTCTAAAGCATCCTGGAGAATCACGTAGTCCTTACGTAGCCTTGCATTTTCTTTTGCTTTATCACTTTGATAATTACCAGATTTTCTTGTCGGAACCTCTCCATTATTGTTTTTAGATTTTTTGATCCAATCAAACAGTACAGTTCTACTTGCTCCTAGATTCTTTTGAACATACTTTTATACCAAAGTCTTTAAGTTCTTCATAATACCTTACTGCATATTCTTTAAATTCTTTTGTGAACTGTCTACTCATGTAAAAAAACTCTTTCTTTAATATAAACTAAATTTCAGATTTTTTCACTTTCAACTTGTACTATTTATACTAGCATCATGTATTTGCCGAAAGTATACTTCTTGCTAGGGCACTTAATATAGATAAATTACATAGTAAAATTAAAACGGACTGTACTGGTAAGCATTTATTTGAATTAAAGAAAACAGCATAAATATATTTTTTAAAAAGTCTTATAGCGAAGCTTATTAAAGTACTCTTATTTTTAAAGAAATTTAAATTGGTAAAATAATCCGTTTAGAAAATATTTTATACAAGCTTAAAAAGGAGCCATCGCTAACAGATTTTAATCCGCTAATGCGACAACTCTATACAACATAGCAAATATTTGATTTACACAAGTTATTCTATATTTTCATATATGTGATCTTTTATAACATTCTGATAAAGTAGTTTATATGCTTAATGAGTTTTTTGAATTAAAATTTGTATCATTTCTATTAATATTATTAATAGAAGATGGTAGGCTTTTATTTAATTTTTCAATACTTTGTTCACCCCATAACCTATAATAATAGCCTCTTTTTTTCAATAACTCTTTATGAGTGCCTTCTTCTACTATTTCGCCACTATCAATAACATATATTTTGTCACATTTCATAATCGTACTCAATCTATGAGCAATTATTATCGAGGTTACATTTCCCGAGCATTCTTCCAATGTCTTTTGTATTGCTTTTTCAGTTATAGAATCTAAGTTAGATGTTGCTTCATCCATTATTAATACATCTGGATTTTTTAATAAAGCCCTAGCTATTGATAATCTTTGTCTTTGTCCTCCTGAAAGATTACTTCCCCGTTCTACTAAAGGAGTTTCATACTTTAATGGTAATCTATTTATATAATCATGTATTTCTACATTTTTACAAATAGATATTATATCTTCATCAGTTAAATTTTTTCTTGCAAATTGTAAATTTTCTTTTATTGTCCCTGAAAATAAAAATGACTCTTGAGATACGTAACTAATCTTATCTCTTAACACTTCCTTATTTATATCTTTTATATTATAACCATTTAATATAATTTCACCTTTTTCTATTTTATAAAATCCCATTAAGAGTTTTGCAATTGTAGTCTTGCCAGATCCGCTTTCTCCAACTAAAGCTATTTTCTCTCCTGGTTTTATACTTATATTTATATTTTTTAAAACTAATTCCCTTAATCCATATCTGAAATTAATATCTTTTAAAACTATATCTCCCGATAATGATTTAGGATTTATTTTTTTAGCTTCATCTTGTGACTTTTCTAACTCTAAATCCAATATATCACCCAATCTATCACTTGCAACTACTGCACTTTGTAATTGTGGCTGTAAATTTATCAACCTTTCTATTGGTCCAATGTAGTATACAAGTAATGCATTAAAGCTTATTAATTCGCCTATTGTTATTTGCCTATTTAAAACAAAAATACCTCCAATCCACAAAATACATACACCAAAAATTCCTTTAACAGCATTCATCAATGTATCTTGAAGATTATATATGTAAGCATGCTTAAATAAACTTTTTATAAATTTCATAAATTTGGCTTCTGTCTCTATCTTTACTTTTTTTTCGCCATTAAAGGCTTTTACTGTTTCTATCCCTTCTATCGATTCAACTAAATAAGATGTTAATGCTGCATCATCTTCCATAACATTTCTATTTACCTTTTCTAAGTTATTTTTAAATCCAAATACTAAAATTAAATATAAACATATTGGTACTGAGCAAATAAAAAATAACTTTGAACTTTGAATATATAAAATAATACCTCCTACAATTGCCATCAAAACATCAATCATTAAAGTTAATGTTGCTGATGAAATTGCATCTCTTATTTTACATCCATCATTAAATCTAGAAATAATCTCCCCAACTTTTCTTGTGCTAAAAAATTTCATAGGTAAATTAATTACATGATTATAATAGCCTAGCAATAATGGAATATCTATATTTTGTGCCATGTGTATAAGTAGTATCCTTCTAAAAAATTCAGTTAAAATCTTAAAGATAGCAAGCACAAGCATTGCCATAGATATTGATAATAGTTTCTGACTTAAGTTATTAGGTAGTATATCATCTATTAAAAATTGGAAATAAAATGATCCACCTATTCCAAAGAGAGTTATTATTATGGATGATATAAATATTTCTGCTAATAGGATTTTTTGAATTTTAATTAGTCCCCAGAATCTTTCAAAAAGACCTTTAGTCTCATCCCCTTTTTTAAAATCAGCTGTTGGAACCATAAAAACTAATACGCCAGTCCATATGTCGAAAAATTCTTTTGGAGTGTATTTAACAATTCCTTTAGCTGGATCTGCAATCAAAATACTTTCCTTAGTAATTTTATGTATTACTACATAATGCAGCAATATACTATCGACAACTACATGTGCAATTAAAGGAGTTTTTAAATCATCAAATATTTCTTCGTTACTAGATACCTTTACTGCTTTAGCAGAAAAGCCTAAACTTTTAGCAGCTTCCATAATTCCATAAACAGATGTTCCTTCTGAATCTGTTCCAGAGATTTCTCTTAGTTTAGAAAGTGAAAGTTTCAATCCATATTTCATTGCAATAGTACCTATACAAGCTGGACCACAGTCTGTTATATCCTGTTGTTTAATACAACAATATTTTCTTCTTATAGTCATATTTACTCCTTATATTTAATATTTTATACTAATTGCTTTTAGATTTTATATATATAATACTACAAGATTTGCATAATGTAGTAGAAGTTTATTAAGCTTAAAATAATATTAGAAAAAGCCGACTCATATGAGACAGCTTTTTCTAATATTGCTATAATTAAATATTAATATTAGTTATAGCTTGTAATAGAACTTACTTTATGACCTTGTGATCTAAGATCTAACCTTATGCTGTTTGCTTTATCTCTATTGTCATAGACATAAATATAACCTGTAGTTAAATCTGTAAATTGGTAATGTGTTCCACCACATATACTTTTTTGCTCTTCAATTTTTAGTTCTCTCATATTTTTTCCTCCATTCAATTTTTAATTATTTAAAATTAGTAATTACCTTTTATATTTTTAGATCAAATAGATATCAGTAATTATTTAGAAATATATATTTTTCATAAAAATGTATATTTATTATTTCTAAAATATTAAACGGTGATTAATAACTTTCAGGTAGATATTCTCATAATTATAAAAAATTTTAAATGCTTATTTCTTAAAACGTATAAAATTAAGTGTAAAAAGCCATAAAATCATTTTATATGTTAAATTTCTATTTTGTGCAATAAAATATACGATTTATAGCAAAAGTATTGATTTTTTGGTAATGTTTGATTTCAATACATAAAATATGGCAGGATAATGATAATTAAATTTGAGGTTTACAAAATTAAACAAAAGTTTCTTTTAATTAGTGTAAAGTAAATGAGTTAGCTAACCAAATATTTTAATAAAATTTGTTTATAAATTGAAAGGAAGTAGTATACAAATGTTAGAATGGAAACAAATAAATGGATCATGGTATTGTTATAAAGATGGAACTATTGTAAAAGGATGGATACAAGATGAAAATAAAAGATGGTATTATTTAAATCCTGCTAATGGAATGATGGCTACTGGATGGACTCAAATAGATTCTAGATGGTACTATTCATATACAGAGAAAACAGAAAAAGATGGTGATACACATTATGTAGGAGAAATGGCTACTGGATGGACTCAAATAGATTCTAGATGGTACTATTTATATACAGAGAAAACAGAAAAAGATGGTGATACACATTATGTAGGAGAAATGGCTACTGGATGGATTCAATTGGATTCTAGATGGTATTACTTATATACTAAGAAAACAGAAAAAGATAGTGATACACATTATGTAGGAGAAATGGCTACTGGATGGACTCAAATAGATGCTAGATGGTATTACCTATATATTGAGACAAGAGAAAAAGATAGTAATACACATTATAGAGGAGAAATGGCTACTGGATGGATCCAATTGGATTCTATATGGTATTACTTATATACTGAGACAGCTGATTCTCATTATAAGGGAGAAATGGCTGTTAATACAACAATAGATGGTTGGATAATAGATTCAAGTGGTGTAGCAACTTTAAATTCTCAGCCAGGTAATATCACAGATACTGCAAGGTGTATCTATTCATTTTTTGTAAAAAAAGGATGGACTAGCAATTCTATTTGTGCAATGCTAGGAAATATGCAAGGAGAATCAGGGATTGTTGCAGATATGAATGAAGTAGGTGGAGGTGGAGGATATGGTTTAGTACAATGGACTCCTAAATCTATTATTACTAATTGGGCAAATCAAAATGGGCTAGATTACCGAACTGTTGACACACAATGCAAAAGAATACAATGGGAACTTGAAAATGGTCAGCAATTTTTTGCAACTAGGGCCTACCCTATGAATTTTAGGCAATTTACTCAGAGTACAGCAGATCCTACTTATTTAGCAAAAGTATTTATAAATAATTATGAACGACCTTATAATCCCAACCAACCTCAAAGAGGTGTTTGGGCTGAAAATTGGTATAATACTCTTGCAGATTAAATAACTTTAATCTAATTGTGTAAATAAACTATAGTCGTCAGTAATAGTTGCTGTTATTACTGACGATATATTTCGTAATAGTTTTTTTGTTTAATGTAGAATATTTTTGCTCATTATGCATAAAATCAAACTATCCGTGAAAATATCCTGTTTTTGATGAAACCACAACGTAAGGTACTTGCAAACCATCTTTTTCAATATATGCTTGATATAAATCATTTTCTAAATGTTTTATTTTAACAACATTTTCTCCATAGGTGTCATATAAATCTTTCTTGAATAGATCTTGCCAATTACTTAGTACAGGTGCATTTTTCGTTATATAAGTTGCAAAGCCCTCTATGTCATCTGCGTTACCTTTGTTTTCAGTATATTGCTTAAATAAAGAATCGATATCAATTTTATTTAAAAATGTCTTACTCCACTTCAATTTTTGTGATTCAGATTTATTCTCTTGACCATTGATAATATAATCTATAACATTTTCTTTTATCGTACTATCTGAATTTGAAGTTTTAGATTCAGAAGTCTTAGTAGAATCATCTGTTAAGTTAATTTTGTTTTTATCTATATTATTTTGTGTTTGTAATGTATCGTTTTGTTTAGTAGAATTGTCATTTTTTGTATCATTATTAGTGTTTACTTTATCATTAGCATTAGATTCAATAGCATCAATACTGTTTGTCTGGCTGTCATTAGTTTGTGTTTTTTGATTTCCACAGCCATTTAATATTACTAGAATTAGTACTATTGATAAAATAGTTCTTATATGCTTCAATTAAATTCTCCTTTTTTATTAATAATATTTATTCATTATTTTAACATATAATATATTTTAGTGTTTATAAAATATTTTTTAATGAACGAACTTAAAAAAATGTTGTGGACTAATTGTGATATACTCCCCTTATTGTGGATGTATAGAACAATAAATATACATTTTTTTCAATTTGGATACATCTAGCTTTTTTAAAAAATTATTTAGAATATCAAGGTGTAGAATTTCTTCTAATGATTTAGCTATATTGTTAATTACCAATTTATTATTAAAATATTATACTTATAAAGGAATACTGGTGAAAAAAGTAAAGTATGATGAGGGTTTGGTACATATAATACACTATGTTAGTAAAAATAAAAGATGATTATGTTCAAATGCAGTGCAGTTATATCAATCGTGTAGAGTATTGAACTATGGAGTTTGAAATTAAAATAAATTAATATACAAAATAATATATTATATGAAAATTTGTGTAATTATTAAAAATATTGTATTATATAAATGGAGAAGTATGTAATAAAAAATAAGTCTAAATACTGTCTGTATAGGAAACTTGTTTGTATTTGGGTATTATTGTTGCAATATAAACTTCGAAGAAAAATGTAATATTAAAGGGTATATAACATGGGGGGATTATATTTTGTATTCTATTATGTTGGCAGAGGATGATCATATACAAAGAGAAATTCTAAAAATAATGATTCATTCCATTGATAATTCTATAGAAATTTATGAAGCTGATAGTGAAAGTTCAGCTTTAGGGATAATTGAAAATCAAGATATTAATATGTTTTTAATAGACATTGGTTTAAAGGAGTCATCGGGGTTAGATCTTGCAATGGATATTAGGAATACACCTAAATATGAATTTAGTCAAATTGTTTTTTTAACGACACATTTGGATTATATATTGCAAGCATTTAAGCAGATTCACTGTTATGATTATATATTAAAGCCTTATAATAAAAATGATGTACAAGCTGTGCTGAAAAAGCTCATTAGTAATGAAATTAACTGTCTTGGTAATGGAAAGGATGATTCAGATAAACATGAGGACAAGGAACTTGTTATAAAAATAAGGAGTAGTATATATGTGGTGGTAAAGATAGAAGAAATTATATTTATAGAAGTTAAAGGAAGAGATTGTGAAGTAAATACTATTAGTGGAGTTTATGCGTATAATAATATAAGTTTAAAAAAAATACTAGAGTTAATTGATTGCAAAGATATAGTTCAAAGTCATAAGGCTTTTGCTATAAATAAAAATTACATATTTAAGATAGACAAGTTAGACATTAGGTTATTCAATGTATATTTTAAAAATTATTCTAAAAATGCTTTAATAGGATATAAATTTAAAAATAATATTATATCAGAGTTTGAAAATGTAGGTAATTATTATGTTAAATGATTTTACTATTAATAGCTTAGATATACTTAATATAATTTATCTATGGGCAGTAGTAAGTAAAAAAATAGTTATTAATAATGAGTAATATTTAGTACAATCATTGCATCTGTCTCAATTACAAGTATCAATTATTTTCAACTAAACTCTAATTTTTTATAATATAGCGACTATTATGATTATTAAAATCGTATATCAAAGAAGAATTAGAAGATGTGATTTTATTAAAAAAACAGTCTGTAAAAAAACTGATATTTGTTTTAATATTTAGGAAAATATAAATTGTTGTATGGTTAATTATATTTGCGTTACTATCATCTGCAGTTGTCAGCTGTAGCTTAGAAAATAATTCTAAAACAAATACAGCAGATATAACTAAAAATGATAATTTAGATGCATATAAAAATTATGAAAATAATAAGGAAAGTTTTAATGAAAATGATACTACTAAAATAGCTAATAGATATAGAAATGTTGATAAAACAAAATTGGATTATAATAATGGTTAGTCATCTAACACCTACTATGAAACAAAAGATAGCTTTGTTGGAAGTAGAGCCTGTACTCCTAAAATTAATAATGAAAAATATATGGAAATCCTAAACGATTATACCTATGATTATGATCGTTCTGATGAATTAGGTTTTAATCTAGATTCTGATAATGAAATTATTGTTGGGATAGATTATTTTAAAGAAATACTGAATAACTATAGTAATGTGATATATTTATATGGCTCATTAAACCTACTTTTAAATTCACATTCAAACAATTTAAAATAAAGAAAATAACGGATCCAATATAATATTGGATCCATTATTTTTAAATGTGCTTCATTAAATTTTATTAATTCCAGTTACCATAAACAGGTGTATTACCAGAATCATATCTTATTTGACAATCTATAAACATGCCATAAGTATCATCAGCAATTTGATTTTGTCTACGATCATATAAATTTCTTATTCTAAGGAAATCTGCATGTTTAGTACTATTTTATGATTAAGTATATAGTTCTACTAATGTACCTGTTGGATATGTTTTACAGTTACTAAAAGAAGTTTCGTGTACATTTTGTAAATTTAAAATTTATCTACATTAATAATTTATCCTTTAAATTTTTTAAAGCCCTTTTTTGGGTTTTATTTACAGTTTGTCTTGATATTTTCAGAATTTTTCCAATCTCTATATCTGATAACTGCATATAAAATTTATAAAACATAATTTCCTTTTGTCTTTTATTAAGCGATGAAATTAAATCATTAAATCTAATATCTGAATATTCATCTTTCATTTCTACATAATTAAATACATCTAATATTTCTGCTTCTGACGTAAAACATAAATACTGTTTGTCTTTATTTTGTTTGTTAGATAAGTATATTGACTTATTTTTAAGACATTTGTTAATATACATAATTAACTCTTCATCTTCTATAAATTTGTTTTTATTTAATTTACCTATAAGCTCATAAAAATAAATAATAAGATCTGTTTCTGCTTCAGGATATTTTAATTTATAGCTTAAATATTTTATTTTTGAATTAAAATGAGCTAATATACAGATAAAGTTCTCACTATTATTATTAAAGTTTTTAATTTTAAATAATAAATTTACCGACATTCAATCCCTCCTTAAGGCGCCTTCTAAAGCTATATTTTTGAATAAAAAAAGAACCCTATTTCTAGAGTTCCTTTAAACTTTTATTTTCCGTTGGCTCATAAAAAAATATACCATATGAATTTTGAAAATTTTTAAAAGATGATATTTTATCTTTCACCCCCACTTACTATTATAAAGATTTATATTATCTATTTCTTATAGTATTTCTATAGAATTGCTATAAATTTAATAAAATAATTCTATGAAAAAAAATTATTATAATTGAACCTAATTTGTTAAGATGCATCAAACATTATCAGATGCCCACATAAATTCTTTATAATTTTAAGTGTATGCGTAAATAGTAAACTACAATTTTAAAATTCTAATGTTTACATATTGTTTAATCAGTTTCTTATAAATTATGAAAATATAAATAAGGGATTGATTCACTTGGATCAAATGGTATTGAAAGCTTAACAATGATTAAACAAAACGTATAAAGGTAAGACAGGATATCCCGAAATATCTGAAGATGGAAGTACCAGCTAGGGTACTATAAATGCTCTTACAAGAGCATTACAAATAAAACTTAGTATATCTACTACAAATGGTAGTTTGGGACCTACTACAGCTGATGCATTTGCAGCTTTATCAATTGGTTCTTCAAAAACAATTTAAGTATATATATTGCAAGGAGCATTATTTTGTAAGGGATATAGTCTGGATGATTTTATATAAAAATGTAAGTTGAGTCATTGAAAGGTAAAATGGTAATAAAAAATTCATGTTTAACTTGTACTTTTTCTTGACATAGTACTAGTATGTATAATTACTAAAATAAATAGATTTAATTTCTATTTTGATGAAAATAATCAAAAATTAATAGATTTTTATTTGAAACTCAGTGAGAATATATAACAGCTTTCTTTAAAAAAAGCAGCAAAGTTTAGACTAAATTAAATAGTCAAATACTTTGTTGTTTTTTTATTGACACTAATGTAATTAATAGTTATAATTAAACAATAGTAGTTATTAATTCAGAAAAATTTTGCAATTTAAGAAGGAGATGTTACAATGAATTTGAAAGGGTCGAAAACAGAAAAAAATTTAATGGAAGCCTTTGCTGGTGAATCTCAAGCAAGAAATAAGTATACTTACTTTGCAGGAGTAGCAAAAAAAGAAGGGTATGAACAAATTGCGGCTATTTTTGAATCTACAGCAAACAATGAAAAAGAACATGCAAAATTATGGTTCAAAGCTTTAGGAGAACTTGGAGATACTGCAGCAAATCTGCTTCATGCAGCAGAAGGCGAAAATTATGAGTGGACTGAAATGTATGATACTTTTGCAAAAGAGGCTGAAGAAGAAGGTTTTACAGCGCTTGCAGCACAGTTTAGAATGGTTGCTAAAATTGAAAAATCTCATGAAGAAAGATATCGTGCACTTTTAAATAATGTGGAAATGAAAGCTGTATTTGAAAAGTCTGAAGAAACAATGTGGGAATGTCGTAATTGTGGGCATCTTGTAATTGGCAAAAAGGCACCAGAAGTATGTCCTGTGTGTGCACATCCTCAAAGTTTCTTTGAAGTTAGAAAAGAAAACTATTAAATCATGTTTACATAAAAGAAAAAAGGTTTTACAGTTTCTAATTATTAAAAACTATAAAGCCTTCTTTTTGTGGATTAATTTGTTATCCATATTTGTCGCTCTCCAAAAAATATAAAATTTATGCTACTTTTTTTGAGTTTGAATCTTTAGTGATGCTTTTATTGATACTTTTAGCATCCATACTTTTAAGAACACTACTTAAATTTTTTAGTTGAGATGCAGTAATATTTGGATTAGTAAATGATCCGTATATCATAGCTCTCTTTAAATTTTCAGAACTAAAAATTTCTTTAATTAATTTTATCATAATTTATTTCCTCCTTAAATTCTTTTTATATTGTTATAATATTCTATTTTAGGGAGAAAAGCAATTGATGAATGTGACCGAAATCGTTGTAAATTATGAATAATGTGTTAATAAATAATTAATAAAGTGTAAAAAATATATGAAAACAGTTGCACTTAATTATGAAAACGTATATAATAATATCTTTTTGAAAAGTGATTTATTTTATAATGGTAAAAATTTTAATCTTCTATTAAAAAGAAATAAGACTATAGATAGTTTATAGATAAAGCTATTTATAGTCTATAATTTTAATTTTAAAAAGGATATAACATTAGATGTGTATAGATATAATTTTAATAGACAAATAGAAGGTTGTATGATACTCTATAGTTATAGTAATTGTTAATAGTAGGGTGTTGTTTTATAACTGATTTTATGGAAAATCAGGCAAAAGTGAAATCATACTATAAGGAGGAAAATAGATGTATTTTGAGAAGAAACATGGATTTCAAGAAGACTTTCTATGGGGAAGTGCCTCAGCTGCTTATCAAGTTGAAGGTGCCGCAGAAGAGGAAGGTAAAGGAAGAAGTAACTGGGATGAATTTGTAAGGATTCCAGGGAAAACTTTTAAAGGAACAACTGGAGATGTTGCAGTTGACCATTACCATCGTTATAAAGAGGACATAGCTTTAATGGCAGAGATGGGGTTAAAAACTTATAGATTTTCAATTTCATGGCCAAGAATTTTCCCTAATGGAAGAGGAGAGGTTAATGAAAAAGGGTTACAGTTTTATGATAATGTAATCGATGAATGTTTAAAACATGGAATTGAACCTATGGTTACAATTTATCACTGGGATTTACCACAAGCATTAGTTGAGGAATATAATGGGTGGGAAAGTAGAAAAATCATTGATGATTATGAAAATTATGCGATAACTTTGTTTAAGCGTTATAAGGACAGAGTAAAGTTCTGGATAACCTTGAATGAACAAAATATATTTACAGCACATGGCTGGATAATGGCTACTCACCCACCAGGCAAGAAAAATGATTTAAAAATGTTTTATCAAGTAAATCACCATGCGAACTTGGCTCATGCTAAAGCAGTACTAGCTTTTAGAAAAATTGTTCCAAACGGTAAAATTGGTGCAAGTTTTGCATTTGGACCAAGCTATGCATTAGATTGTAGTCCAATAAATAACATAGCTAAAGCAGATTATGATGATTTACAAACATTCTGGTGGATGGACGTTTATGCCTTTGGACGTTATCCAAAGACTGCTCTAAAGTATTTACAGGGGCAAGGAGTTGCGCCTGTATTTGAAGATGGTGACGCTGAACTTATGAAAGCAGCAGCACAAGTAGATTTCATGGGAGTTAATTATTATCAAACAACCGTAGTTGAATATAATCCAATAGATGGTGTTGGAATGGCTGAAATGAATACTACAGGTAAAAAAGGTACATCACAAATTAGTGGAACACCAGGTTTATATAAAAACCCACCAAACCCATATTTAAAAACTACAGATTGGGATTGGACTATAGATCCTATGGGTATAAGAATGTGTTGTAGAATTATTACAAGTAGATATGATTTACCAATAGTTATTTCTGAAAATGGGTTAGGTGCATTTGATAAGAAGACTGAAGATAATAAAATTCATGATGATTATCGTATTGCCTATTTAAAAGCTCATATAGAAGAATTAAAAGAAGCTGTTAATGAGGGGTGTGAAGTAATCGCATATTGCACTTGGTCGATAACAGATTTATTAAGCTGGTTAAATGGATATCAAAAAAGATATGGCTTTATTTATGTAGATCGTGAAGAAGAGGAAGGTGCTTCTTTAAATAGATATAAGAAAGACAGTTTCTATTGGTATCAAAATGTAATAAAGACTAATGGTGAAGAACTTTAATATTTGTTAAAGATGAATTATTAATGGTGAGTATAAAATTACTCACCATTAATAATTTATCGTTTATTATTAATTATCTTCCAACACCATCCCAATGTTCATAAGCTTCATTTAAAGCTATAAGAGAAGCAGATTTATCTTGTGCTGCAATGGCACCTTTGAGATGAGCAATACTTGTATTAAAAGAATTAATTTCATCTCGTTCAGAGCTATATTGAATTCTTTTTACTACCTTATCCCAAGTATTTGATAGATTTTCACTTTTTTCATTGGCAGCATTCCAATTTTCTGATTTTATATCATCAACAGCCAGTTGAATAGTTTCTGGAATATTCATACCATTAACTGAAGTTTTTTTTAAAATACTGCCACTTAGCATTATTAATGAAAAAAGAATTAATGATAATGTGGGAATTGCTATTACTAAAAATTTTCTCATAAAGTCTACCTCCTTAATTAGTATGGACCCTTATAATCACCAATATCGGTAACTTTAGTAATGTGATCCTTATATTTGTCAATATATAAAGAACCAGATGGAGTTAGGGTTGCTAGAAATACATCTGAGACATCTTTTATTCCTTGTGAGCGCAACTCACTCATAAGCCATTGATTACTTTTGTTAAGTTGTCTTAAATTTTGACTAATAAGAATTCCATCATAAATTAGTTCTGTACTTATACCAGTTGATTTTTTTTGTATATTCATGTCTTTCGGTGTCAACGGTTCATATTCTGGCTTTCTTAATACAGACAATTGTCCATTTGGTTCAATGATTGCAAAATCAACTTGGGATAAATCAAAGACATCTTTATTTCGTAATAGTCCCATTATATCAGCTGCGGTATATTTCATTTTTCTTAACACATCTTCCATTATTTTTCCATTCATAATTATGATTGTAGGTTCTCCTTCGATATATTTTGCAGCATATCTCCATTTTTCAGTTATATATTCCATTAAATAGCCAAGGGCGGACCAAGTTAAAAGTCCAACAAAATGAGGCCAAGCCCTGCTAGATAGGTCTGTAGTAAGAGTTGCAGCAATTGATCCGATAGTTATTCCAAGAGCATAATCGAAAAATGTTAA
The DNA here is from genome assembly GCF_022320955.1 of Clostridium sp. YIM B02555. Taxonomy (NCBI): domain Bacteria; kingdom Bacillati; phylum Bacillota; class Clostridia; order Eubacteriales; family Clostridiaceae; genus Clostridium; species Clostridium sp. YIM B02555. The sequence continues at coordinate 88,726 of NZ_JAKJJY010000006.1, forward strand.
TTGACTAATTTGTTGTTTCCCAAGTATTTTTGCAAAAATAAGTAAAGAAAAAAATGCTATGACTGAACGTACTAGAACCACTAATCCTTCATTCAATTTAAATGCCTCCTTGTTAAAATAATATAAAATTATTTTAAACACCATATAATTTTTTATACTATTATGTTTAGATTTAATAATTTAAAATTTAATTTATGTCGAAAGATATGCCAAAATGTAGTTTTCCAACGGCTTGTATTATGGTATTATATTAATATGGACATGTATAGTACAAAAAACTAAAGATTTTATGAGAGAGAAATCTAAATTGTAACACTAAAAGGTTTTATATCTAAATTAGTGAAAAAAAGTATTAAGGGGGAGAAAAATGGATATATTTTTGATTATTGGTATGGTTGCTGGTTTAATTATCGTTGTTGCGGCCATGTTAGAAAAAGGAGCAAGTCTTGCTGTACTTTTAAGTGCAGAAGCATTTTTGGTAATTATTGGTGGTACTGTTGTTGCTTTATTGAATTCATTTCCAAAGGGTGAATTTGTTAAGCTTCCTAAGATTTTTGGAGTTCTTTTTAGTGCTAAGGGGAGTGAGGATCCTGCAGAAATTATAGTGCAGCTTGTAGAAATGTCTCAAACGACTAGAAGAGATGGTTTGCTATCTCTTGAAAGTACTATACAAGGACTTGAGAATAAGTTTATGAAAAAAGGTCTAGAAATGGTTGTAGATGGATTAGAACCAGATCTTATAAAAGAAGTATTAGAAATAGAAATAGAAAGTATGGAAGAGAGACATCGTCTTGGTGCAACAGCATTTTCGACAGCAGGTGGTACTGCGCCAACTCTTGGAGTTTTAGGAGCAGTTATAGGTTTAATAGGAGCACTTGGAAATCTTGACAACATTACAGTACTTGGAGAAAGTATAAAATCTGCCTTTGTTGCTACTGTTTTTGGTATTTTTACTGGATATTTAATTTGGCATCCATTTTCAAATAGATTAAAAAGAAAATCTTTAGAAGAAGTAAGAAATATGAATATTATGCTTGAAGGAATTTTAGCTATTCAAGCAGGAAACAATCCAAAGAGTATTGAAAGAAAGCTAGTAGGTATGTTAGAACCAAAACAAAGAGTTAGATTTGAAGAAAATAATAATGAGAACTAATTTGGAGGAGATAAGTGATGAGTAAGAAAAAGCAACATCATGAAGAGCATGTTGATGAAGCATGGCTTCTTCCATATTCAGATATGTTAACACTCCTATTAGCATTATTTATTGTTATGTTTGCCATGGGAAAAACAGATAGTGCAAAACTTAAAGCTATGAGCAAGTCATTTAATATAATTTTTGCAGGTGGTCAAGGTGTTATGCAAAGTGATGGAAATTCAATGATTCCTATGGAAAATACATCTGAAGGCTCAGGTAAAAGTGATGCAGAAGTAGAACAAGATAAGATGACAGAAATTAAGAAAATGATAGAACAAGAAATTGGTAAAGAAGGCTATGCAGATAAAATTAAGGTGGAACTTAATGGTGATGGTTTAGATATAACTATTCAAGATGTAGTACTTTTTAATTCAGGTCAAGCTGATGTACATCAAAATGTTGCACCATTAATGTCTAAAATTTCTAGCATGTTACATGGTCTAGATAATCAGATTAAAGTAGTAGGACACACTGATAATGTTCCAATTAGCAATTCGAGATATCGCTCAAATTGGGAGTTAAGTGCAGAACGTGCTGTAAATGTTAGGGAATTAATGGTATCTGGTTCATATGGGCTTAATCCTCAGAAAGTATCTATCCAGGCTTGGGCAGACTTAAAACCAAAAGTAGCTAATGATACAGAAGATGGAAGAGCTCAAAATAGAAGGGTAGAGATTTTGGTAGCACGTCAATACACAACTACGGATAATAAATCTGATTAATACATATAATTTTTAATTATCAATGTTTATTTATAAATTGTAAATTTGTAAAAAAGGTATTTTGTTGTTTATGAATTTATAATTTGTACATTAGTATCAATAAAAAATTTAAATAATGAATAAATATAAGAAAGCATCTTAGAAGGATGCTTTTTTTATTTATATTATAAAATATGCAATTTGCATAAAAAATAATGTAGTAGTGCAAATTGCATTTAAATCAATGACTTAAGACACTTAAAAGCTTTTGCCAAAAAAACTAATATAAAATTATGAGAATTATATTTATAAAATTTTGTATGGATGGGGGGAGTTTTAATGAGATGGTTAAATAACGTGAAGATTAGCACAAAATTAATAGTTGGGTTTATTTTTATTGCGCTAATTAGTGGTATAGTTGGAGGCGTCGGAATAACGAAAATAAAAAAGATAGATACTAATTATTCCGACTTATATGTGAATTTTGGAGTATCTATTGGCGATATTGCAGAAGTATCTATTTCATATCAAAGGCTTAGAATAAATTTATATAAAATGGTACTTGATAAAAATGTCTCAAATGTAACTCAATATAAAAATAAGATAGATGGTTACAATAAAGATATCCAAGAAAATATGGGCCAATTTGAGAAATCTGTGCAAACTGATGAAGTAAGAGCAAAAGTAACAGAACTAAAAAGTTTATTTGATAAATATAATAAATTTGAAAATGATGTTATAAGCTTAATTCTTGCTCAAAAATATGATGAAGCCTTTCAAATGCTTAGCTCAGGAGATGGGCAAACTATGTCAGATAAAATAAGTGATACAATAGACAGTTTATTTAATTTAAAAATTTCATTAGGAACTCAAAGATCTAATGAATATTCAGCAGAAACTAATACTGCCGTTGTTACAATGTTTATAGTTATTGCAATAGGAATTGTTTGTGCTGTAACCTTTGGAATTTTAATTTCTAGGGCTATAAATAAGTCTATTTACCAACTTATGTATGTGACAGATGAAATAAGCAGCGGAAATTTGAATGTAGAAATTACAAATAATTCAAAAGACGAAATCGGAATACTTTCACAGTCTATGAATAAAATGCAAAATAAGTTACATGAAGTCATTGGAAATATTAGTTTTGCCTCACAGCAAGTTAATATTGGATCTAAACAAATAGCAGATTCAACTATATCTTTATCACAAGGTGCTACAGAACAAGCAAGTGCAGTTGAAGAATTAACAGCATCAATTGAAGAGATTTCTGCTCAAATTAAGGTAAATGCTGAAAATGCTAAAAAAGCTAATACAATAGCAGATGCTACAAAGGATAACGCAGTTAAGAGAAATAGTGATATGAAATTGATGCTTAAAGCAATGGAGGAGATTAATAAATCATCTAATAATATTGCAAAGATAATTAAAGTAATTGATGAAATAGCATTCCAAACTAATATACTTGCTTTAAATGCAGCAGTGGAAGCAGCAAGGGCAGGTCAATATGGAAAGGGATTCACGGTTGTAGCTGAAGAAGTTAGAAATTTAGCAGCAAGATCAGCTAATGCAGCTAAAGAAACAACAGAAATTATAGAAGAATCTCTTGTTAAAATCAAAGATGGAACAGATATTGCAAATCAAACTGCAGAAGCACTTGATGGTATTGTTGTAGATATTCAAGATGTTGCAGCAATAATAGATGGTATTTCAGGAGCCTCAACTGAACAAGCAACAGGTATGACTCAGATATCTCAAGGTGTAGTGCAAATATCTCAAGTTGTTCAAAGCAATTCAGCGACAGCTGAAGAATGTGCTGCTGCAAGTGAGGAGCTAGCAGGTCAAGCTGAAGTTTTAAAAGAGCAAGTAGAAACCTTTAGATTGGGAAGTATGGATGAACAAAGACCAAAGTATAATTCAGACAGAGTAGGTAAACAGAAAAAGAATAAAAATGAAATTAATTCATTAAAGGATAGAAATATAAAAAATGAAAATTCAAAAAAAATAATACTTAGTGATACTGAGTTTGGAAAGTATTAAATATAGGTGAATTATGGTTACAATTACAGAAAAAGAATTTAAGCAATTAGCTAAATATATTAAAGATAATTATGGAATAAACCTTAAGGAAGAAAAGAAAATGCTGGTTATTGGAAGATTACATAATGTACTTGCTGAAAATAATTTTGAAAGTTTTTCTGAGTATTATGATCATATAATTTCTGATAAAACGGGGAAAGCCGTTATTACATTAATTAATAAAATAACTACTAATCATACTTATTTTATGAGGGAAAAAGATCATTTTGATTATTTAAAAGAAAAGGTTTTACCATACATGGTTAATACAATAAGAGACAAGGATTTGCGAATTTGGTCCGCAGGGTGCTCATCGGGAGAAGAGGCGTATACACTTGCAATGATATTGGACGAGTTTTTTAAAGAAAATCAGCTATGGTGGGATAAAAAACTGCTTGCGACCGATATATCAGAAAAAGTTTTGAAAATGGCAAAAGAAGGGATATATCATAAGGATCAAATTTCATCTTTACCTCCAGCATGGAAAATGGAATACCTTAAGAAATATGATGGGGAAAATTTTATCTTTACTGATAAGATAAAAAATGAAATTATCTATCGGAAATTTAATTTAATGGATAATGTATTTCCATTTAAAAAGAAATTTCAAGTTATATTTTGCAGGAATGTAATGATATATTTTGATAATGAAACAAAAAATGATGTGGTGCGTAAGTTTTATAATAACTTGGAGTATGGCGGATATTTATTTATAGGTCATTCAGAATCTTTAAGTGGCGATACTATGGGATTTAAATATATAATGCCATCTGTATATAGAAAAGAATTATAGCCATTATAAATGTCTAAAGATTAATATTCAATTTTCGAAAATAAATTAACATTGACAATTGTCTATTGATATCACTTGAAGTAAAAGAAGGGAAAATTTATGAAAGTAATTAAAGTATTAGTAGTCGATGATAGTATGGTGTTTAGGGAAGCAATATCACGAGGAATATCAAAGGATCCTTATATAGAGGTAGTTGGAAAAGCAGTAGATCCGTATGATGCAAGAGATAAATTGCTTGAACTGAATCCTGATGTAATGATTTGTGATGTGCAAATGCCAAAATTAAATGGAGTAGAATTTGTTAAAAGGCTGCTCCCACAATATAAAATTCCAATAATAGTTATAAGCTCCTTAAGCGATGTTGTATTCGATGCTATGGATGCAGGAGCAGTAGACTTTTTAAGTAAGCCTGATGCTAGAACGCCTAATGGTCTACAAATATTTATAAATGAATTGATACTAAAGGTAAAAGGAGCAACAAGTGCTAATCTATCTGCTAACTTGAATAAGTTGCCAAAAGTAAATGTTGTGAACAGAACCTTAACTGGAAGCATTAATACAAGCAATAAAATAATTGCAATAGGTGCTTCTACGGGAGGAACAGAAGCAATTTATTCTGTATTAAAGGCTTTGCCTAAAGAATTACCTGGAATAGTAATTGTTCAGCATATACCACCAATGTTTTCTAAGATGTTTGCTGATAGGCTAAATTTACAAACACATTTTAATGTTAAAGAAGCACAAACTGGTGATAGCATTGAAGCAGGGACTGTTTTAATTGCACCAGGAGATAAACATATGAAAATTAAGAAGGCTGCAGATAAATATATTGTAGAAACTGTACAAGGGGAGAAGGTAAATGGACATTGTCCTTCAGTAGATGTACTATTTGAATCAGTTGCAAAGATAGCAGGAAAAAATGCAATTGGAGTTATATTGACAGGAATGGGACAAGATGGAGCGATAGGATTAATGTCTATGAGAAGAGCTGGTGCCAGAACAATAGGACAAGACCAACAATCATCAGTTGTATATGGAATGCCTAAGGTAGCTTTTGAGATAGGAGCGGTTGAAAAGCAAGTTAATTTATTGCGTATACCACAACTTATTTGTGATATGTTACGTTAAAATAAAAAGATAATGATGAATGATTAAAGTTGAAGTCCTTATAGGATTTTAACAGCAATCATTCACCATTAGATATTGATTAATTAATGATGCAAATGGGGTTATACTAACTGATTTTTAACAGCATATACAGCTAGTTGAGTTCTATCTTTTAATTGGAGTTTTGATATTATTTCAGTAATTATATTTTTTACAGTTCCTTCAGCAATAAATAAGGCAGCTCCAATTTCCTTGTTATCTTTTCCGTCAACAATCATAGAGATTATAGTTAGTTCTCTTTCAGTTAATGATATATTTATTCCATGGATAGCAATTGTATTTTTTTTTGATTTTTTGCTTTCCTTTCGAAGGTTTGTTACTATAGGATTTAAAATATCTCTAGTAACTATTCCGAGGCCTAGAGATATACTTTTTATTGATAATATTAATTCTTCAGTACCTATATTTTTTAAAATATATCCATCTGCCCCATTACTTATTGCTACAGCAACATCATTTCTATCATTAGATGCAGTAAGGATTAAAACCTTAATTGATGGAAAATCAGATTTGATTAATTTTGTAGCTTCTGTCCCGTCACAAATTGGCATTGATAAATCCATTAAAACTACATCAGGATTATACTGTTTGCAGAAATCATAAGCTTCATTGCCATTAGTAGCACAAGCAACAACTTTTATATCACTATTATTTTCAATTATAGTTTTAAAGCTTTCTCGTAAGAGCTTTTGATCTTCAGCAATAATAATTCTTGTCATATAAAATACCCCTCTTCACTTAATCCAATCTTATGTTGTGATTTTTGCATAGAAACAGAAAAGCAAACTTAAATAATGTCCCCAAATGATTATTATTTCTATTTTTTAGAAAAATTAATTTATGTTATATAGATTATAACATTTTGATAAAAGTAGGACAATGAAAAGTAATGCAAATTGCATTATTATATAAATTTATTGTGCATTCTGCATGTTACGACATGACTTAAGGGACTACAAACAGAAAAGGAAAGACATTAAAATTAAATTATTAAGAGAAATTGGATGAATTAAGAGCTTTTGAAGGCAAATTTTGAATTTAAAATGTCTTAGTATTAACACGTGGATATTTGAAAAAACATATTAGAGGAAATTTATAGGGGGAAATGGGATGTTTGATATTAACAATTTAAAAATGAAAAAGAAACTTGGGCTAGTATTTATTTTAATAGTTCTAATGGAAGCTATAGTATTAGCCATGAGTTATAAGGGATTAGAAAGTGGGAGTTCTATACAAGGGTATCTAAATAATATATTGCTAATTTCAATAGTATTCATAGTGATTACAATGATATTAGGGGTATTTCTCACAAATTCAATTGAAAAACAAATGAGAAAGCTTAATAGTGTTGCTAGAAATATTGCAAATGGTAATTTAAATGAAAATATTAATATAGAAGAAACTGATGAAATAGGTGAAGTAGCAAGATCTTTAAAAATAATATCAGAAAACATAAGAAAATTAGTTGATGAATCAACTTATATTAATGAAAATATTAATAAAGGTAATTTTAAAATACAGGTAAATAGTTCAGAATACCCTGGTGCCTGGAGGACTATATGCGACAATCATTTATCAACCACAAATATATTTATAAAAAATATTAGAACAACTTCAAATTACATAGAAAAGATAAGTGAAGGCGAAATTAGAATTAAATATAGTGAGGATGAAGAAGGCGAATTTAATATTGCAAAGAAGAATATTAATAAGCTTATTGATAGTTTAAATACTTTTAGTAAAGATGTACATTGGTTAAAAGAAACCTTTAAATTAGGGAATACAAGAGATAAAATAGATGCCTCAAAATTTGAAGGGGTTTATAGAGAAATGACTGAGAATATAAATGATACCATTTGGATATCTATAGAAGTGTTCATAAAATTATTTGAGGTTCTAAAAGCATATTCCAAAGGAGACTTGTCAGTTCAGTTTGAAAAGCAGCCAGGAAGATATGGATTGGTAAACGAACATGTGGATGAGTTAAGGGGGAATTTATTAAATATATCAAAAGAACAAATAAGTGTAGCAAATGAAATTAAGCAAGGAAATTTATCTAAGAGAATAGATTCAACACAATTTAGTGGATCATGGGCGGAAATGGCTGAGGGAATTAATGAAATAATTAAAGCTTTCATTGACCCTATTAGTTTAACAGCTAATTATGTAAAGAGAATAAGTAATGGGGATATACCAAAAAAGATAGAAACTACGTATCAAGGTGAATTTAACAATATTATAAGTAATTTAAATATGTTAATAGATAACTTGAATAGGTTTATTGAAGAAGTCAAATGGATGAATGATACTTTTAAATTAGGAAATACAAGGGATAAAATAGATGTTGCTAAATTCGATGGTGTTTATAGGGAAATGGCACAAAGTGTCAACGACGGTATGTGGATTTCTGTGGAAGTTTTAATAAAACTTTTTGCTGTATTAAAATCTTATTCTGAAGGTGATTTTACAGTTCAACTTGAAAAATTACCAGGAAGATATGGATTAGCAAATGAAAGTTTAGATGGACTAAGAAATAATATTCTTAAAGTTGTAGATGAAGAAGTTCGAGTTCTTTCAGCTGCAGCAGCTGGAGATTTAGAGATCAGAGGGGAAAGTGAGAAATATAGTGGGAGCTTTAAAGAACTAATAAGCATTATAAATAATGCTATGGATGCTTTTTCTAAACCAATTAGTGAGATTAATAAAGCTTTGTCAGAAATGGCTAGGGGTAATTTAGATATAATTATCGACAATTCGTATAGCGGAGATTATGGAAAAATAGTTAATGCATTAACTGCATCAATTAAAGCGATCAATCAAGTATTAACAGATATTAATATATCAGCAAATGAAGTTGCATCTGCATCAATTCAAGTTTCAAATGCAAGCCAAAGTTTATCTCAAGCATCAGCTGAACAAGCAAGCGCTGTTGAGGAGGTAACAGCTTCAATTTCAGAAATTGGTGAACAAACTAAGATTAATGCAACAAGCGCTAATGAAGCTAATGAGTTAGCAGTAAAGGCTACAGAAAATGCTGTTAATGGAAATGCAGAAATGAGTAACATGTTAAAGGCTATGAATGAAATAAATGAGGCTTCTGAAAATATTTCAAAAATAATTAAAGTTATAGATGAAATTGCCTTCCAAACAAATATATTAGCTCTTAATGCAGCAGTAGAAGCTGCAAGAGCAGGCCAACATGGAAAAGGCTTTGCAGTCGTTGCAGAAGAAGTTAGAAATCTTGCAGGCAGAAGTGCAAATGCAGCTAAAGAAACAACAGAACTAATAGAGGGGTCTATAAAGAAAGTAAATGCAGGAACACAAATAGCTAACAATACAGCAGAATCGTTAAATGCTATTGTTTTTGATATTAGGAATACGTCTGAAATAGTTAGTAAAATAGCAACGTCTTGTGATGAACAGGCATCTGCTGTATCACAAATAAAAGATGCTGTTATGCAGATATCTAGAGTTACTCAAATGAATTCAGCTACTTCTGAGGAAACAGCATCTTCAAGTGAAGAGATGTCTAGCCAAGCAGAAATACTAAAAGATAGAGTAGCTAAGTTCAAATTAAAAAGAGACAACTACAACAACATTTTTCTAGATCATATTGAAGAAAAAAAGATGTTTAATTCAAAAAATAACATAGATGACAATGGTTCTAATATACCAGTTAATGTTAATACAAAGTCCCATATTAATTTAGGGGATATTGAATTTGGTAAATATTAATTTTAGATTGATAATACTGCAAGCAAAGGGAGTGTTTGGATGAATAAAAATATAGTTAATGATACATTGAATTTAGAAGAAGATACTCAAAAGGAAAAGTACCTTATATTTGTACTTGATAATGAATCATATGGTATTAGTATAAATAATATTATAGAAATAATAGGAATACAGCCAATAACTTTAGTTCCAGAGCTTCCTGATTATATTAAAGGAATAATAAATTTAAGAGGGAAGATAATTCCTGTAATGGATGTTAGGTTAAGATTTAAGAAAGAATTCAGGGAATACAATGATAGGACATGTATAATAGTTATCGATATAGAAGGATTAGGAATAGGCCTTATTGTCGATCGTGTATCAGAGGTATTAGTAATTCAGGAACAAGATATAGTACCACCACCAAATTTGAATAAGATTACTAATAGATTTATTAGAGGGATAGGAAAAACGGGTAAAGAAGTAAAGTTAATCTTGGATTGCGATAAATTAATAAATGATGAGGATAATACTATATTGACTAGCGTTGAATAAACTGAGAGGTGGATAAGAATGAATTGGTTTAATAATATGAAGGTAAAGGTAAAAATTATTTTTGGGTTTCTTATAGTCACTTTGATTGCTGCCTTTATTGGGATTCAAGGAATTGCTAATATTAATAAAATCAGTGACCTTGACACTAAATTATATGAAAAAATGACAGCACCATTAGGAGATACCATTGATCTTTCAAATTCTTTTAATGATATGAGAGGCTATATACGAGATGTTTTGCTAACAGATGATATTTCAGAAATACAACAATTTGATAGTAAAATAAAGGATGCAAGCAGTAAATTTGATTCTGCACTTGATAAATTAACTTCAACAACTCTTACAACTCAAGGACAGCAATATATGAAAGATTTAAAAACATATAAAGCTAATTATATAGATATAATAAACAATATAATTAAATTCAAAAATAATGGTAAAGATAGTGAGGCCCTTAATTTACTTTATAGTCAAGGTAAACCAGCATTAGAAAAGTTACAAACAACTCTTGATAGTTATATTGACTTAAAATTGCAAATTGCAAAAGAAACTTCTGATGGTAATACTAAAACTGCAGCACAAACAACAGTTTTAACTATAATAATTTTGGTTATTGGCGTTGTGATAGCTATGTTAATAGGAATGTTAATTTCTTCATCAATAAGCAAGCCGGTTAATAAAATAATAAAAATTGCAAATAAAGTAGCAGATGGAGATTTTGAAGTAAATATAAATATAAGTGGAAGAGATGAAATTGGATTATTAGCAGATGCTTTTAGAAAAATGACTGATAAGTTAAGTGATGCTATGTTTAATATTAATTCTGCAGCGGAGCAGGTATCAGCTGGTTCGAATCAAGTATCAGATTCAAGTGTTGCTCTTTCACAAGGTGCAATGGAACAAGCAAGTTCTGTGGAAGAATTAACGGCATCCATTGAAGAAATAACTTCTCAGACTACAATGAATGCAGAAAATGCTTCTAATGCAAATGAGATAGCAATGAGTGCTAAAGTAAATGCAGAAGAAGGCTACGAAAAGATGAAAGAAATGCAGAAAGCTATGGCAGAAATAAATAATGCATCTTCAAATATATATAAGATTATAAAAGTAATAGATGAAATTGCATTTCAAACTAATATTCTTGCATTAAACGCAGCAGTTGAAGCAGCTAGAGCAGGGCAACATGGAAAAGGTTTCGCTGTAGTGGCTGAAGAAGTAAGGAATTTAGCTGCAAGATCAGCAAATGCAGCCAAAGAGACTACAGAAATGATTGAAGGCTGCATTGGCAAGGCGGAAATGGGAACAAGTATTGCAGATGAGACTGCTGAGTCATTAAATAAAATAGTGGAAGATACTATACAGGTTGCTGATTTTATAAATCAAATATCAGTAGCCACAAATGAACAGGCACAAGGAATTGCTCAAATTAATCAAGGTATTATGCAGGTATCTAATGTAGTACAAACTAATTCTGCAACTGCAGAAGAAAGTGCATCTGCTAGTGAAGAATTAGCATCTCAAGCTGAAATGTTAAAAGAACAGGTAAATAGGTTTAAATTAAAAGTTTAATTTTTAATGCTTGTTCAAAAAAGAATCGTATTTCATTTTGGGCATCAATGCAAATAGCAAACAAGTTAGTTAAATCTTTTTTTAGAGTAGAATAGTCATTAGAACTTAGAAGATCATTAATCCTAGTAGTTTCATTATAAATATCATTTATTCTGTAATTACCAGAAACACCTTTAATGTTATGAATTATCTTTTGTATTTTTGTATAATCTTGTCCATCTACAAGAGTTTTTAATTCCAGTAGAGCTAAATTTAGTTCATTAATTAATTCATAATAAAGTTCGGAAATTTCTTTTATGCTAAGACCTAAATCAGTAGAAAAACCGATTATGTCATATTTACAATTGAAATTCATAATTCGTAAGTCTCCTTTGCATATTTATTTCTAATGATTAATTGTCAATGTTCAATTGTGAAAAATTGAACATTGACGGATGTCATTAAGTCTTTGTTTTATTTAAAATAGTTGATATTTTTTCAAGAAAAATTGAAATGTTAATAGGTTTAGTTATATAGTCTGAAAAACCAATAGAAAGACCAGCTTGAATATCTTTTGGCATTGCATGAGCACTAATTGCAACAACAGGTATATTTTTAGTTTCTTCATGTAGCCTTAATATTTTGAAAACTTCATAACCATCTATTCCAGGGAGGTTGATATCTAGCAATATGAGATCTGGTTTATGAGATATAGCTAAATCAATACACAATTCCCCAGAAGTTGCAGAAACCATTTTTAAATTATTTATTTGACATAAGATACGTTTAACAAGTCTTAAATTTGCAGGATTATCTTCTGCATATAATACAGTATAATTTTTATTATTAAAATTTGTTTTTTTACTATCAATTGATAAAGTATTTTTTGGAATTTCTATACTACTAGCTTCAATAAGAGAAAACTCTACCCAGAAATGACTGCCAATACCTTTTTCACTAGTTACATGTATTTCACCATTCATTAATTCTACAAGTTGTTTTGCTACAGTCAGACCTATACCAGTACCTTCAATTGAATTATTAATAGTATTTAAACGATGAAAAGGCTTGAAAATCAAATTGATTTCAGATTCAGATAATCCTATACCAGTATCAATTACGTGGAACCTAAATTTATTATCTATTTTATCATGATAAAAAGTTACTTCTCCACTTGGTTTGTTATATTTAATTGCATTGGTCAATAAATTAAGTAATATTTGCTTTAAGCGCATGTGATCTGCATAAACAAATTCTTCTGAATTTTTAGTTTGTGAGAAATTTATTTTTATACCATTTTTATCAGCAAAAGGACGTATTAAGGTTAGAGTTTCTTCAAGTATTGATTTAATAGAAACTGTCTCCATAGAAATACTTAATTTACCAGATTCAATTTTTGCTAAATCTAGAACTTCATTTATTAATTCAAGTAAGTGATTTCCAGCTTTAATTATTTCCTTAACACTTTGATTTTGAGAATTTGTTAAGGGTGATTCAGGATCTAACTCTAAAATTTGAGAAAAACCTAGTATTGCATTAAGTGGAGTTCTGAGTTCATGGCTCATGCTTGATAAAAATTCGGATTTTGCTTTGCTGGCTTTTTCTGCTTCTTCTTTTGCAATGATAATAGATTCAGAAAGCTTTTTCTGTTCGGTTATGTCACGAGCAGAAACAACAACCCTATTTTCACTATTCAATCTTGGAGAAATAGACGCCTCAAACCACTTTATATTAGAATTTGATTCTACACAAAAATCCATATTAAGTGTATGTTTTGTTTGGAGGACATACGAAATTTTTTCTTTAGCTATTTTAGTAGTTTCATTGTCTAAAATAAAAGAAATAGAGGTCAATTTATTGTGCATATATTGTTTGTATAAGTCATAGTGAGATCTGGACCAAAAGTTTGTTATATCACCAGCAGAATTTACTTCCATGATTATGTCGTTAATTGAATTTACTAAAGCTTTTAAATCAGTTTCCTTTTTCCTAAGTTCATATTGGGTAAGTAATAAATTTTTATTTGTTTCGCCTAAATGTTGACCCATTCTAGTTAAATTAATTGATAAATCATTTAGTTCTTCAATATCAAATTCAGGTGCTTTAGGACTATAGTATCCATTCCCGATTTGGTCCATAAGTTCTTTGATTTTCAAGAAAGAATTAGAGATTAAATAACTTGTCTTTTTAGCACTTTTTGTAATGAAGGACAAGAATAATAAGCAAGTCAAAATTGATTGTATGATAATAGAAGCAAAGCCTAATTTAATTAAAGTGTGGTTTAAAGCATTAACAGTAGAATAAATATCTTCTTTTGGCGTAGCTACTAGTAGCTTCCAATCCATATCTGATATTGTTGTCCAACATAAAACTATTGAAATAAAATATACACATATGGAAATAACTTGTACAATTATTAATGGTATGAAGGCATTGCGAATATAAGACTGCCAAGTTAGTTTGTGCAAAGAAATATGATCTTTAGTTTTTAAATTATCCATAGAAGCACCTCATAAATTGTCTTTAGCAGTTAAGCAAATTGTAATACATTATCTATTTTCAAAATAATATCGCTATAATTAAATGGCTTGGTGATAAAATCCATAGCACCTTTAGTTAGAGCTTCTTCGTAATACTCTTTATCATTTTCAGCAGAAATCATTATTATAGGTAGTATACAGTAATTTTGTGATGAATATAATTGATCCATAACTTCTAGACCATCCATAAATGGCATTCTAAAATCTAATAATACTAAGTCTGGTTGGAAAGTTGAAAATAATTCCAAAGTAAGTCTAGCATCTGTCGAAGATTTGATGTTTTTGTAACCAGATATAGTCAACATTTTTTCTAACAACAAAATATTTGCAAGATTATCATCTACAATTAAAATTTTACTTGTTAATTTATTCATATAAACACCCCTCCCATAATGAAACCTCAATACCTAGATACCATTTTTACCAAAATTTATACCCATATATTAATAATATAACATATTTCAATAAAATTTTTAACTTAACATTGAAATTTTTTTATACAATTTAATTATTTTATAGATAGGCTTTCAAAATATGACATAACTATGTTAAGTTAGATGAGATATATTAGAATTGTAAATTAATTATTGGTATTTATATTCAAAAAACTTCATTGCATATTAAAAAGAAACAGTTCAAGAAGTTATTAGCAAATATATATGAAAACAGATGTAAGTTTAAAGAGGAAATTGTAAATTAATATCGAATAAAAGTCTATAGGAATAGCGATTTTAAACACAAGTTAAAGTGCTGGGAGGTATAGATATGAAATTAAATTCGTTAAAATTTAAATTACTTATATTTATTTTTGCAATTATAATTTTATTAGCAGGTTCTGTTTTAACTATTAATGCAATAAAGTTTGATTCTTATTCAAGTAGTAATAATAAAAATGAAGTGCTAAGAGCAAATTATTTGCTAAGTGATAAGATAAATGAATTAAAAAATGAATCTATGAATATAGGAACTCAACTATCATTTAATTCAACAGTTATAAAGCTAGTTGAAGAAAAAAATAGTGATGAACTCTTGAATGAATTAAAAATTATTTTAAAAAATTCAAATGTTGAATTTGTTACAGTTACAGATGAGAAAGGTAATGTGATTGTTAGAACTCATGAACCCGATAAAAAGGGGGATAGTGTTATAAATCAGGCAAACGTTAAAAATGCTATCCTAGGAAAAGCAAATTCACAAGTTGAAGGTGGAACTCAAGTAAAACTTGCAGCAAGATCAGGAATTCCAGTAAAAGATGAAAAGGGCAATATAATTGGCGTTATATCTGTAGGATATAGATTAGATTCTGATAATGTGGTAGATTACATAAAGGAAAAATATGATTGTGATGCAACTATTTTTCTTGATGATATTAGAATTTCAACTACTTTAATAAAGGATGGAAATAGAGCTGTTGGTACGAAGTTAGATGAGAAAATTTCAAAAGTAGTTTTTGATAATAATTCTTATTCAGGCGAGGCTGATATACTTGGGAGTAAGTATGATACAATGTACACTCCTATTCTTGGAGATAATAATAAGGTAATTGGTATATTATTTACGGGGAGAAGCAAAGTGGAAGGTCAAATGGTTTTAAGGAGTTTTATTACAAGTACTATTGTATCATCATTAATAATATTATTATTGTTTGGGATAGTGGTATATTTATATATTAGTAATACTATTTCTAAACCATTATTAAGAGCAGTAGGGCATTTTGGATTGTTGGCAGAAGGTAATTTTACTATTGAACTTTCGGAAAAAAGTTTAAAGCGTAAAGATGAAATAGGAGATTTAGCTAAAGGAATAGAAAGGATGCGAAAAGAGTTAACTATTTTAATAAAAAAAATAATGGAGAACTCTCAAGATATGAGTGCTTCTAGTGAAGAATTATTTGCAACCATGGAAGAATTTACTGCAATGGAGCATAATATTGATAATGGCATTAAAAATATCAATTTTGGGATTCAAGAAACTAGTGCTGCGTCAGAAGAAATCTGTGCTTCAATAGAAGAAGTGGATTCAAGTATAAATGTATTAACCAACAAAGCAGTTGAAGGCAGTAATAATGCGAATGTAACAAAAATTAGAATAGAAGAAATGCAGGATAAATCTTTGGAATCCCTTAAAGAAATAGAAACATTATTCAGTGAAAAAGAAGAAAAAATCATGAAAGCCATAAAAGAAGGTGAAGTAGTAGAAAATATAAGAGTTATGGCAGATACCATTGCAGATATATCAGAGCAGACAAATTTACTAGCACTAAATGCAGCTATAGAAGCTGCAAGGGCTGGAGAACAAGGTAAAGGATTCTCTGTAGTTGCTGAAGAAGTGAGGCAACTTGCAGAACAATCTTCAGAAGCTGTAGAATCAATAAAAAATACAATTTTACAAGTTCAAACTGCATTTAATAATCTTTCAAATAATAGTAATGAAGTATTGCTATTTATAAAAGAACGACTAAATCCTAAGTTTGAAGAAATGATACAAGTTGGTAAGGAAAATTATATGGATGTGGAATTTGTAAGCAAAATGTCATATGAGATAGCAGAAATGTCAAAAGAGATTTTAGCTACAATGGATCAAGTAAGCAGAGCAGTTGAAAGCATGGCTAATACAGCACAAAAGTCTTCACAAGAAACTGATGGAATAATGAATAATATAACTGAAACATCTAAAGCCATAGATGAAATAACATTAACAGCTCAAAGTCAATCACAGCTTTCTCAAGATCTAAATGAAATGATACAAAAATTTAAAATCTAAGTGTATTGAAATGTAAATTAATATGGGAATATAATTAAATAAAATACTAAGTATAATTGAGAATATTAGGTTAGCAGTAAAAATAATGTTAGTTTGTTATTTTCATTTATAAATTTATTTATTGGAAGGAGATTGTACACAATGCCATTTATAGGATCAAAAGTTAGTGTTAAAATTTCAAAGGAAAAAGAGGAAATAATTAAAACAAAGTTAGGAAAAGCAATTGAATTAATTCCTGGAAAGAGTGAAACCTTTTTAATGGTTGGCTTTGAAGATGGATATTCATTATATTTTGCAGGAGAAAAATTAGAAAAAGGTGCATTTATTGAAGTTAAAATATTTGGAAAAGCGAGCAAAGATGCTTATGCAAATTTAACAGCTGAAATTTGCAAAATATATGAAGAAGAATTAGAAATACCTCAAAATAAAATATATGTGAAATATGAAGAAGTAAGTGATTGGGGTTGGAACGGAAAAAACTTTTAATCTGTCAGTGATTATGAGGGGGAGAAGAATTGATTATAGGAATTGCTCAAATAGATATAGCTTGGGAGAAGGTTAATCAAAATATTATCAAGATTGAAGAGTATATTAAAAAGGCAGCAAAAGATAATGTGGAGTTAATATTATTTCCAGAAATGGCTTTGACAGGGTTTACTATGAACATTAATAATCTCACATTGTCAGAAGAAAAAATCATTAAGTGGGCTAAGAAATTAGCCCAAAATTATAATATAAATATAGGGCTTGGTTTTGCAATAAAAGTTGATGAAAAAGGTAAAAATATATATACAATTGTTTCAAATAAAGGAGAGATTTTAGCTAAATATTCTAAAATACATCCTTTTTCCTATGGAGGAGAAAAGGAAAAGTTTGACTCCGGAGATGAAATAAATATTTGTAGGATAAATGAATTTAATTTAAGTCCATTTATTTGTTATGATTTACGATTCCCAGAAATTTTTCAAATAGCATCTAAAGAAGCACAGATAATAACTGTGGCTGCAAGCTGGCCAGATGCTAGGGAAGAGCATTGGATAACATTATTAAAAGCAAGGGCAATTGAAAACCAGTGCTATATTATAGGAATAAATAGAATTGGTTTTGGTGGTGGATTACACTATAATGGAGCATCAATTTTTGTTGATCCAAATGGAAAAATATTAAATGATATTAATGATAAAGAAGGCTTAATAATAAAAGAATTAAAAATGGAAAAGGTTATGGAACTAAAAAGCATATTTAATATAAAATTTGATAGAAGAGAAAAATTATATGTGCACTTAAATAATTAATAAATTGTCAATTGTCAATGCTCAAGGATTAATTAAAATTGACAATTGATCATTGTTTTTGGAATGGCGGTAAAATGATGATAAATGATTTTGAACAGGAAATGGAAGTAAAAGAATTAGAGTTAAAAGCAGACATAAAGAAGACAGGTGGTAAATGTTCTAAGATACTATTAATTTTGGCAATATCAACATATGCTATAGGATATGGAATTATATTTATAGTTAAATTTATTAACTATATTTCTAAAAAATATTATCATAATAACTTTTCAATAACTTTTTCAAATGATGTACGAAGTTTACTTGTAGGATATCTTCCATGTGTATTAGGGGATATTCTGGCAATTATAGTTGCAATATTAATTACAAAAATAAAATTAAAAGAAGATTTATTTACTAAGAATAAAGCATCTAAAAGCTTTATATTGCTTGGAGCTGTTTCGTGTATAGGAACAGGAATGATTTCCAGCATAATTTATTCAATATATTATACTATTCTTAAAACTAAGGGTATAATTATCCCCCAACCAAATTTTAGTTTCCCAAATGAAAAACTATATCTAATATTGTTTTTGTTATATGTATGTTTGGTGGGACCTATTTTAGAGGAAATAATTTTTAGAGGATTCATTCTTAAAAGTATGAGGAAGTATGGTAATTTAACTGCCATTATTGTATCCTCAATTTTGTTTTCTATGTTCCATTTGAATTTAGTTCAATTTATTAATCCTATTTTAGTAGGAATACTATTAGCATTTATAGCAATAAAATCAGACTCTATTTTTCCATCGATAATAGCCCATATGTTTAATAACACCATAACATTCATATTATCAGCGATTACATTGCTAAAGATACCAGGATTGCAAATGGCATTTTCTTTTCTATATGTGATTATTGGAATTACTGCCTTAGCTTTATTTATTATTAAATATGGGAAAGACTTCATGAAAATAATAAAAGAGGATACAACTATACTTGAAATCCATGAAAAGATTAGGGCTTCTTTTAGTGGTGGATGGTCAATAGCTTATATAGTTTTTTATATTGTATTTATTATAGGTACTATGTTAGCAATAAATGTAATGAAAGTATTAAATAATTAGCATAAAGGGGTAGAGATATGGTCAATAAGATACTATCATCAATAATAGAAAACTTAAATGATGAACTTATTAATTTATTTCATAAGTTACATGAGAATCCTGAACTACCGAATCAAGAATTTGAAACAACAAAGTTAATAAAAAAATTACTAAAAAAAGCAGATATAGAGGTTCTTGATTTGCCATTAGAAACAGGTTTGGTAGCACAAATAAAAGGAAATCCTAATGGACCGATCATTGCAATAAGATGTGATATTGATGCATTGCCAATTCATGAAGAAACCTGTTTACCTTATAAATCTAAAATTAAGGGAAAAATGCATGCCTGTGGGCATGATTTTCATATAGCTGCAATTTTAGGAGCGGCATATTTAGTTAAAAGGCACCAAAAATCTTTAATAGGAACAGTCAAATTTATATTTCAGCCAGGAGAAGAAAGTGCTGATGGAGCAATAAAAATTATTGAAACTGGTGTATTGAATGATGTTGATGCAATTTTTGGAGTACATAATATATCAGATGAAGACGTTGGAGTCATGGGAATAAGAAGTGGTGCTATGACTGCATCTGTTGATAGGTTCGAAATTAAAATTACTGGAGTAGGCAGCCATGCTGCAAAGCCACAAAAAAGCATAGATCCTATTATAATTGCAAGCAACATAGTGACATCGCTTCAAACAATTATTAGTCGAAATGTAGGTCCAACTGAAAGTGCACTTTTAAGTATTACTCATATGGAAGCAGGAAATACTTGGAATGTAATTCCGGATTATGCATATCTTGAAGGTACAGTTAGGACTTTAGATGAGAATATACGTGAATTTATTTATGTAAGAATGAAGGAAATAATCACAGGGGGAGCTAAAATCCTAGGTGGAAATGGAGAACTTATATGGCATCCAAGTTCTCCTGCAACGAATAATTCAGAAGAATGGGTTGAGTATTGTACTAAACTTGGAAGAAGAATTGGATATGATGTCAAGCAAATTTCTATGGGATTAGAAGGAGAAGACTTTGGATATTATCAAAAGAAAATTCCAGGAGCGTTTATTATTGTTGGAACGGGAAAATCATATGCTCATCATCATCCAGAATATCAAGTGGATGAAACAGCTATTTTAAATTGCTCAAAATATTTTGCTAAGTTAGCAGAAGGTGTTTTAAAGGAAATAGTGGACAAGAACTATAAGCAAGAGGTACATAAATAATATATTAAAGTAGTAACAGTTAGCAATTAATTAGCCATAAAAGGCATTAATTGCTAGCTGTTAACTTTATTGTATAGTATATTTATGGTAAAATGTAAGTGATTTTTATGGAGAAAACATAGATTATAGAATATCAATTAAGAGAGGATTACTATAATATGGACTATAAGCTATTCAAGTTATTAGTTGATAATATGCCGTATGCGATATGGATAAAGGATCTAGATTTAAAATATGTATATGTTAATAATGAATATGCAAAGCTGTTTGAAAAAGAGAATATTGAATTTATTGGACTAAGTCATGAAGAAATCTTCGGTGAAACAGATGAGAAGGATAATGCTGATAAGTACAATCTTGTAATTAAGGATTTAAAGCCTCAAAATGGAGAATGTCGCATTAATAAAACCAAGATGATGTATAACTTATTTCCACTAATTGCTGAAGAAGATAAAGTGATGGCTATAGCTGGAGTTTATTGTAATCTAACTGCGGAGAATCAAAAGGATAAGATTATTGAACAGCAGGAAAATATATTGAAAGTTGTTATGGATACTTTACCAGGAATGGTTTTTTATAAAGATAAAGCAGGAAAATATATTTATACAAATAGAGAATTTGATAAATTTTATGGTAAAGATAAAATGAAAAAGTTAGCTGGAAAAACTAATAGTGAAGTACATGGAGATAAAGAATTAGCTGAAAAATATACAATAGAAGATAATGAAGTGTTACAGAAAAAGGAAAGCATAAATTATCAAACAGTTCTTGATTCTGGTGAAGAAAAAAATATTTATACAGAAGCAAGAAAGGTGCCTGTAATCGATAAATATGGAGAAGCAGTTGGCGTAGTTGGACTAATTTTGGATATTACAGAGAAAAAAGAAACAGAGGAAAAGTTAAAACATTTAAGTTTTACAGATGTTTTAACAGGCCTGTATAATAGAACATTTTTTGAAGAGAAAGTGAAAGAATTATCTTGTGAAAAATATCTGCCTATTGGAGTTATTATGGGAGATGCAAATGGATTAAAGTTAGTGAATGATACATTTGGCCATTATAAGGGAGATGAATTAATAAAGAAAATAGCTAATGTTCTCAGAGCTGTATGTACAGATGAACAATTTATTTTCAGAACAGGAGGAGATGAATTTGTGATTTTAATTCCAAATTCAACTGATTATGAATGTGAGGAGATTATTAGAAAAATATTTGACAAGTGTAAGGCCTATGAACACAATTTAATTGATATAAGTATATCTTTAGGTTCAGCAATAACAAATAGTTTAAATAAAAGTATATATGAGGCATTGAAAGAAGCAGATGATAAGGTATATAGACAGAAATTATTGAATAAAAATAGCCTTAATAGTGCTGTTATGAATTCTTTGCAAGTAAGTTTACAAACTAAAAATTTGGAAACAGAAGAACATACAGAGAGAGTCTTGAATTATTCTTTAATCATGGGAAAAAAATTGTCATTACCGATGTCAATTATAGATGAATTAAAAATAGTTGCTAAGCTTCATGATATAGGGAAAATAGGAATTAGTGAGCGAATATTACTCAAAACAGGCATTTTGACTGCTGATGAGTTTGAAATAGTTAAGACTCATACTGAAAAGGGATATAGAATTATAAAAGCAACTAATCAATTAGGTAATGTTGCACAAGGAGTACTATCTCATCACGAAAGATGGGATGGAAACGGATATCCGTTAAAGTTAAAGGGAGAGTCTATTCCATTAATATCTAGAATAGTCAGTATTGCAGATTCATATGATTCAATGACAAGTAATGATCTTTATAGAAAACCTTTGAGTAGAAATGAAGCTATTAATGAATTAAAAAGGTGTGCAGGAACTCAATTTGATCCAGATATAGTTCGAGTTTTTGTAGATTATTTAGAAAACACAAAGACTAGAAATAAATATAATTAGTAATTCAAGTAAAAACTTAGAGTTATTTAAAGATATCCAAAGCGAGAATTATACTTATGCAACAATTACCGAAATCAAATACATTTATCTTCCACAGGACTAGTGAAATTTTCGCTGGAAGGTTCTAAATGGCAGCTTGTCGTCATTTCAGCGTGTTCCAGATGTGAAATCTTGACAAGCTGTAAATGAAACAAGCTCCCATTAAGAACCATCATCAGCTCAATTTCACATGCCTGCTTCCAGAAAAATGTATCTAATTTCTAGTGTAGTGTTACGATTATAATTTCTCGATAATGCATACATATTCCATTTATAAGTTTGAGTACTAATTTGGATATCTATATTAAAAAATATATATAAAGCTGTTTTAAATAAATGTTGTTAATAGTAATTTTGACTTTAACACTTAATTTAAACTTTTTTATATGTATTTTTTTTATTTTATTGACAAAGGTATTAAGTGAAGTATAATAATATTATAAACACCCCCTAGGGGGGAGGAGGAAGTAAGATGAGTGAAGAAAGAAAAAAAGCATTACAATCATTAAAAACTGCAAAAGGTCAAATTGAAGGAATAATTAAGATGATTGAAGATGATAGATATTGTATAGATATAGCCAATCAACTAATGGCAGTTCAATCATTAATAAAAAAAGCTGATTTAACTATACTTCAGGGGCATTTGCGTCATTGTGTAAAAGAAGCTTGTATGAATAATAATCCAGATGAAAAAATAGAAGAACTTAGCAAAGTTCTAGAAAAATTACTTTCAAAATAAGGACGAAAGCAATTAAGGGTTTCTGTACTATTGATAATTATTAATAGAATTCCAATAATTGAGCATAGAAAATTGATAATTAAAAATTAAAATAAACAAAAAATATATAACAAGAATAATGATTGAGCACCTACAATTGAAAATTGATCAATGATCATTGAAAATTAGAATAGGTGGTTAATTTATAAATGAGTGTGTAATAAAGGAGGAGGGTGAAAGAATGAAAAAAAAGTTACTAAAGATAGAAGGAATGACATGTTCAGCATGTGCAAATAGAGTTGAGAGAGTTGTAAATAAATTAGAAGGAATAAGTAATGCAAATGTAAATTTTGCAACAGAAACATTAAATGTGGAATATGATGAAGGCATTTCAAATCAAAGTAACATTGAAGCTGCAATAGTAAAAGCGGGATATGGAGTTAAGAAAAACATTAAAACCTATAATTTCAAGGTTGAAGGAATGACATGCGCAGCTTGTTCAAATAGAGTAGAAAGAGTTACTAAAAAACTTAATGGAGTTGAAAACTCAGTAGTTAATCTTGCCACAGAAAAACTAACTATAACTTTCGATGAAGATGAAATAGGGTATGCTAATATTAAAGCAGCAGTAGACAAAGCAGGGTATAAATTGGTTAAAGAAGATGAAGAAATTCAAGAAAAGAAAAAACTAGAACCAAGTCAGTTGCTGCTTAGAAGATTTATTGCATCATTAATTTTTACATTACCTCTTTTAGTAATAACCATGGGAGAAATGTTGGGAATGCCTCTTCCAGAAGTACTTCATCCTATGATGCATCCCTTTAATTTTGCTATTATTCAGGTGATATTAACATTGCCAGTAATGATAGCTGGTTATAAATTCTATAAAGTTGGAATAAAGAATTTGGTTCAATTAAGCCCTAATATGGATTCATTAATTGCAATAAGTACTTTAGTAGCGTTTTTATATGGAATATTTGCGATTTATAAAATATTATCGGGTGAAACAGATTATGTTATGCATTTATATTTTGAATCAGCGGCAGTTATTTTGACTTTAATAACTTTAGGAAAGTATCTAGAAGCAGTTTCAAAAGGAAGGACTTCACAGGCAATTAAGGCATTAATGGGGTTAGCACCAAAAACTGCAACGGTAATAAGAAACAATAATGAAGTTATAATTCCTATAGAGGAAGTAGTAGCTGGAGATATCGTAATAGTAAAACCTGGGGAAAAGCTTCCTGTGGATGGTGAAATAATTGAGGGTAGCACATCTATAGATGAATCAATGCTTACAGGAGAAAGCATCCCTGTTGAAAAAATTATAGGTAGCAGTGTAATTGGGGCAAGTATTAATAAAACAGGATTTATAAAATACAAGGCAACAAAAGTAGGAAAAGATACAGCACTTTCTCAAATAGTAAAATTGGTTGAAGAGGCTCAAGGGTCAAAAGCACCAATAGCAAAACTTGCAGATGTTATATCAGCCTATTTTGTTCCAACAGTAATAATACTAGCAATAATAGCTGCAGTAGCATGGCTTATAGCAGGAGAAAGTAAAATATTCGCATTAACAATATTTATTGCAGTTCTTGTAATAGCATGCCCATGTGCATTAGGCCTTGCAACACCAACAGCAATAATGGTTGGAACAGGAAAAGGTGCAGAAAATGGTGTGTTGATAAAAGGTGGAGAAGCCTTAGAAACAACTCACTTAATAAAAACCATTGTATTTGATAAAACTGGGACTATAACAGAAGGAAAGCCAGTAGTAACAGATATAATAACAAATGGAATTTCAGAAGAAGAAGTACTGATTTTAGCTGCAAGCAGTGAAAAAGGGTCAGAGCATCCATTAGGTGAAGCAATAGTTAAAGAAGCAGAAAATAGAAATTTAGCTTTAAAAGAAATTCAAGAATTCAATGCAATTCCAGGTCATGGAATAGAAGTTAAGATAGATAATAAAAGTATTTTACTTGGAAATAAGAAATTAATGATAGAACAAAACATAAGTATCGAGGCTTTAGCAAAAGATAGTGATAGATTAGCAGATGAAGGGAAAACACCTATGTATGTGACCATTAATGGTTCATTAAAAGGAATAGTGGCAGTTGCAGATACTGTTAAAACAAACAGTAAAGCTGCAATAGAAGCCCTTCATAATATGGGTATAAAAGTAGCTATGATAACAGGTGATAATAAGAAAACAGCAGATGCAATAGCTAAACAAGTTGGAATTGATATTGTTTTGGCAGAAGTGTTACCAGAAGACAAAGCAAATGAAGTTAAAAAGCTTCAAATAGGTGAAAATAAAGTTGCTATGGTTGGTGATGGAATAAATGATGCGCCAGCACTTGCACAAGCGGATGTTGGAATTGCAATAGGTTCAGGGACTGATGTAGCAATAGAATCAGCTGATATAGTACTTATGAAAAGCGATTTAATGGATGTTATTACTGCAATTAAATTAAGTAAAGCCACCATTAGAAATATAAAACAAAATCTGTTTTGGGCATTTGGTTACAATGTATTAGGTATTCCAGTAGCAATGGGAATTCTCCATATATTTGGAGGACCACTATTAAATCCAATGATAGCAGCTGCAGCAATGAGTTTAAGTTCAGTATCGGTACTTACAAATGCACTAAGACTTAGACGTTTTACAGTTTACAGGTAACAATTCACAGTTCGAAGTTGAAGGTGGAAATTCCTAACGGAATTTCTGAATATATATTCAGAAAAGCCTCTGGCTTTTCTTCCTAAACTGTAAACTGAAATTATGTCCTAACTTTAAACTATGTGCCATCAGCAGGAATTGTGACCTAACTGTAAATTGTAAACTGTGCACTGTAAACTGAATAAAGGGGGTGATTAAATGAAGAAGAAAATACTAATCGAAGGAATGAGCTGTGGACATTGTGTAGCTCATGTTAAGGAAGCATTAGAAAATTTAGATAAGGTAACTTCTGTGGAAGTAAGCCTTGAAAATAAGTGTGCAATAGTAGAAACATCAAATAGTAATGAAGAAATAAAGGCAGCTATTGAAGAAGAAGGATATGATGTAGTTAGTATAGAAGAATAAATCATTGATTTAATGCTTTAAAGTTTATTTTATAAAAAAATGTTGGTAGATTTAATACCAACATTTTTTTATGCATTTAATATATAGATATCTATTTAAGAGTTTAACTTATAGATGGAATATGTATACACTCTTGAGAAATTAAAACTTTACACTAGAAATATGACACATTTTTTCTGGAGCAGGCATGTGAAATTGAGCTGCTGAAGGTTGTTAATGGGGGCTTGTTTCATTTACAGCTTGTCTAAAAGTGAATGTCCAAAAAGTAAGTGTCCAAATTTTATATTTGGAAACACGAACTTTCTCTCTGGAGCTTTTATATTTGGAAACATGAACTTTCTCCTTGGGGATTTTATATCTGGAACACGCTGTAAATGACGACAAGCCCCCATTTAGAACCTTCCAGCAAAAATTTCACTAGTCCTGCGGAAGATAACTGTATCATATTTCGGTGATTGTTGCATAAGTCTATTTCTTGATTTGGATATCTATATAAATTAAAGTCTATGGATTTATATAGATTGAGTTATTTTATTGAAGGCATAGTCTAATGTACTTTCAAGGTTTGCATTGTTTTTACCTGCACCTTGAGCTTGGAAGGGGCTTCCACCACCTTTACCGTCAATAAGAGATATTGCATCTTTTAGTAAATCGTTCATTTTAACTTCTTTAATATCTTTTGAGCAGGCAAAGATAAGATTAACTTTTTCTTCTGATTGTACGGCCATTAAAGCAATTGTACGTTCATTTTCAATTAGCTTTGAAGTGAGATTGCTTACATATTTTAAGTTCTCGCCGACAAAGATTTTTTTTATGACTCTAATATCATTTAGTTTAGCCGCATCCTCAAGCATTTCTTTTTCTTGATATTTAGCTAACAAAATATTAAGACTTTTATTCATTTCATTAGTAGTACGAAGACTTTCATTTAAATTTTTAATACCATTTATAGCCTCACTTTCATTACAGCTTAAATATCTGCAGATGGAATTTTGAAATTCATCTTTTTTGAAGGAATCAGAAACAGCACGTTCACCAGCTAAAAATTCTATTCTTGTTCCATCTTTATGTTTTTCAAATCTTTTAATCTTAATTAGCCTTAAGTCAAGAGTTGATGCAGGATGAAGTCCACAACATGCATTTATATCAAAATCTCCTATTTTTACAACTCTAATATCTTCTTGCGTGTTAGGAAGAGCACGTCTAAGTGTTAATTTTTTTAATTCAGCTTTAGTTGGAACAAAAGATTCTACAGGTATAGCATCACCAATAATTTTATTTGCAAGCTTTTCTGCTTCTCGTACTTGTTCCTCGGATAAAATGCCGTAAATATCAACGGTGCTTATATCAGAACCTAAATGGATTGCAAAAGTATTGGAGTTAAAAAGATTAAAGAAGGCACCTGATAAAACATGTTGCCCTAAATGCTGATGCATACCATCAGTTCTTCTATTCCAATCAATCATACATTTCACTTTATGGATTTTAATAGGCTTCTTTTCAAGAACGTGGTATACTATGTCGTCTTTTTCATATACATCAATAATTTTTTCATTCTCTAAAGATCCAAGATCACAATTCTGCCCTCCTCCACCTGGGAAAAATGCTGTTTTATCTAATATAACGTGAAATTTGTTATCAATTTCTTTTATATCAACGATTTCAGCAGTAAATTTCTTAAGATATTGGTTATCATAATAAATTTTTTCCATATGTAAGTTACCCTCCTAAGATACTCTTATATCTAAAATTCAGTTATCAAATTTATAATAATACAAATTTTCAGATGAATTTAGAAATTAAATAATATTATTATAACATATAGATATCAAATTTAAGAGTTTAACTTATAAATTGAATATACACGTATCTAATTTCGGTAATTGTTGCATAAATATAATTCTTACGTTGTGTATCTATATATTCTAATTGATAATTTACATTGCTAACAATTGGATTTTTATAAGAAAAAAAACACCTTTTATAAAAATAATAATTTAAATATATATCTAAGGATAAAAAAAATTACATCTACAAATACTATTTTTAAATTACAGGAAAAGGTGGTTAATTGATGGATGTAATGTTTTATTTAACATTCAATTTTATATTATATTCTTTTTTAGGATGGTCAATAGAAGAAGTATATAGTTTTGCAATTGCAAAAACTTTCAAGAAGGAAGGTTTTTTAATAGGTCCATTTAAGCCTATGTATGGTATAGCATTTACAAGTTTAGTTATATGTAATGAAATACTTGAAATTCAAGGTGTATCTTTGATATTATTATATTTCCTAATACCAACAACTGTTGAATATATAAGTGGATATATTTTGAAGCATATTTTTAATAAAGTTTATTGGGATTATTCAAAGTATAAATATAATATTTATGGATATATAACTCTTAGTTTTTCAGTATGTTGGATGATTCTTTGTTATATAGGGATTAATTTTTTTCATCCAGTAGTACATGAGCTATATTTATTAGCAGAGAAAAGTTTATATATTGTATTATATACATCTTTACTACTAATAATATTTGATTTGATTTTAACAATGCAAGATTATAAAAAAATATTGTTTAATAGAAAAAATATTAAAGATTAAAGAATATTTTATTTTTAATTGCGTTGATTATTATTAGATGATATATTTAAAATATATAAATAGAAAAAAATGTAATTATTATTAATAAATTCATATTTTTTTGTTTATTAGAAAATATGAATTTATTTTTGATGGAAATTATATAATTATATTAGCATTTATTTTTCACGTGAAAATTTCTTTACAATTTAGTGAAGATTGTGCGTAAAGTATAGTTAATTTGTAATCTGTGAATAAGTTTGTGGACAAAGTGTATATTATATTTATGAAAATATACGTTAAAGCTAGTAAATATGGGCATTGTTCATAGTGTTGATAAGTGTGTTTTGAATGTGGATAACTTTTGATAAACGGTATTATAAATTACTATTGAACTAAGTTTTTGTGATTGAATTTTTACAGTAATATTTTTATAAGATAATTATAAGGGCTTTATTAATAATAAACATACTTGTGGATAAAAACTGTGGATAATGTGGATAAACAAAATTTAACTTTCAGAATGAGGATAAAAGAGTATAATATAATAAGTTATTATATAGTGATTTTAATTTTAAGCTCTAAAAATTGATGTGGAGGGGATATAATCTATGACAACATATAAAGAAGCTAAATTTATTCCACAAATAAAAGGTACTCTTAGAAATCATGTCATTGAAGTTCCAGCTGTTATAAGAAATTGTGGTGGAATTAATATTTTTGGAAAAAGAATAAAGTCATTACTTTTTACTACAGATGTAGCGTTAATAAGAAATAGTAATGCAGATGCAATAATTGCAGTATATCCTTTTACACCACAGCCAATAATAACACAAGCATTAGTAATGTCAGCTGACGTTCCAGTTTTTTGTGGCGTTGGTGGAGGAATTACTCAAGGGAAAAGAGTTGTTAATTTAGCAATGGATGCAGAATTTAAAGGGGCCATGGGCGTTGTTGTAAATGCTCCAACTAGCAATGAAGTTGTTAAGAAGATAAGAGCAACTATAGATATACCTGTAATAGTAACTGTAATTTCAGAAGATGAAGATATTGCAAAAAGAATAGAAGCTGGAGCAACTATATTGAATGTTTCAGGCGGTAAAAATACAGCCAATATAGTAAAAAATATCAGAAAAAGGTTTCCTGAATTCCCTATAATAGCTACTGGTGGACCTACAGAGGAGTCCATAAGTAAAACAATACAAGCAGGGGCAAATGCCATTACTTATACCCCCCCATCTTCAGCAAGTATTATGGGAGATCTTATGGATGAATATAGAAAAGAATAGGAAACTATTTTGATTAGCAAAAAAATGTTGATTTAACTTCAATTTATGGTATCATATTTGTAATAGTTTAATAAGATAATAAGGAACAAGGATCAATGTTTAATTATCAATGATGGATTTATTATTGACAATTGAAAATTGCCAAATGTTATTGACCTGGGGTAGAGGAGCTGTAATAAAGAGTAAGTATAAGGAGCTTGCAGGCTAAGATTTATACTAAAAGGTATTATGGCCGAAGGAATAAATTATAATGCAGTAATTTATTTCTGGGTATTCATAGAATATGTGGATAACTGTCACGTAAGTGTTGAGCTACACGGTACTTTTTTCAGTTTATAATTTATAAAAGGTGAAGGATTATCTATTATAGATATTAAATATTTATAATGTATCTTTTTTTGTAAATTGATAATCGATGAAAATATGTGCGTATTATATAGCGTGAAAATTTACCACTCGTCACAGAAATATTCTGTGGCGTTTGTTGTTTTCATGGATATTTAGTAAAGTTTTCTTTAATTACAAGCTTTTAATCACAATTGTGATTTGCAAACTGTAAATTGTAATTTGTGTATTATATTAAATTGGGGGTTAAGCAAATGAAATTATTTGGAACAATGAAAACACAGGATAATCAACTAGTTGTTGGTGGTGTAAATGCTAAGGCTTTAGTAAAAGAATATGGAAGTCCACTTTATGTATTTGACGAAGCATTAATAAGAGATTATTGCAGAGATTATAGAAAATATTTTAAATGTGAAGAAAATAATAATAGAGTAGCTTTTGCTGGTAAGGCTTTTTTAACAGTTCAAATGTGTAAATTATTAAGAGAAGAGAACATGTCATTAGATGTTGTCTCTGGGGGCGAATTATATACGGCGTATAAGGCAGAGTTTCCACTTGAAAAAGTAATGTTTCATGGAAATAATAAAACTATAGATGAAATTGAGTTAGGGGTTAAGTTAGGTGTTGGCAATTTTGTCGTGGACAACTATTATGAGATGGAAACATTAAATAATATAGCTAAAGTGTATGATAAAGTTCAAAGTATTTATTTAAGAATAACACCAGGAATTGAGGCTCATACTCATGAATATATTAAAACTGGACAAATAGATTCTAAATTTGGCTTTGCGCCAATTGGAACTGTTATAGAAGATGCTATTAAAAAAGCAATAAGTTTGGAAAATATAAATCTAGCAGGAATACACTGTCACATAGGTTCACAAATTTTTGATTTAGAACCATATGAAGATGCTGTAGAGATAATGCTTGAACTTGTGAGAAATACTAAGGAAAACTTAGGATATCTTATTGAAGAGGTAGATTTTGGTGGCGGATTTGGAATATATTATACAGAGGAAGATGAACCAAAGACAACAGAAGAGTATTGTAGCGTTATAATTAACAAGGTTGATGAAGTTTGTGCAAGAACTGGTCAAGAAAGACCAATACTTACAATAGAACCGGGAAGAAGTATTGTAGCTAATGCGGGGCTTACATTATATACTGTGGGTTCAGTCAAAGAAATTCCTAGCGTAAGAAAATATGTTTCAGTTGATGGAGGAATGACTGATAACATAAGACCAGCTCTTTATAATGCTCAATATGAGTGTCTTCTAGCAAATAGGGTTACAGATGCTAATGAGGAAGTTGTAACTATTGCAGGAAAGTGTTGTGAATCTGGAGATATATTACTGGAGAATGTGAAGCTTCCTAAAGTTGAAAGTGGAGATATTTTAGCTATTATGACAACTGGAGCTTATGGATATTCTATGTCAAGTAATTATAATAGAATACCAAAACCTGCAGTAGTAATGGTTAAGGATAATGAAGCGAGATTAATTTGCAAAAGGGAATCTTACGAAGATTTATTAAAAAACGATGTTATATAAATAGCTGAGTAAATTAAAATACTAACTTACAATGCACAATCCTAAATTGCTTATTTGGGATTGTGCATTTGTCATTAGTTATGAGTTTTGTTAATGTAGTTGATATTGTGGATGTAACCTGTTTATGTTTGGAGTTAACAGTTAAGAGTTTTGCTGGGGATTATGTATTATAAACTAAAAATGTACTAGGTATCCTAAAAAATTAATAAGTTGTAAATATTTTAGACAATAAAGTATGATATACTAAAATGGTATGATAAAATATAAAATAAACCTATGTTTTAATTAAATTTTATAAGAAAGCAAAGGTTTTTAGCTTAATTGAAAATTGAGCATTGACAGTTGAAGTATAAATCTTTTATGGAGGTAGCATAGTGGCAGAAAATAATGAAAATCAAATAGAAGAAGCTAATAAAACTAAGAAAAAATCAAAATTAAAAGAGTGGATAATAGATTTATCTGTTGTTGCTTGCATAATACTTTTAATATGGAATTTTGTGGGTTATGGTGTTTGGATTACTAGCGGATCTATGTTGCCAACCTTACAGATCAAAGATAGATTAATCGTATCAAGGGTACATGATACTAAGAGTTTACAAGAAGGGGAGATAGTTTTATTTAAAAATGATGAATTCCCAGGAGAAATTTTAATAAAAAGATTAATAGGTCTTCCAGGTGATAAAATAGATATAAAAGAAGGTATTGTGTATAGGAATGGTGAAAAACTACAAGAAGATTATGTTAAAAATAATGAAATAATCAACAAATCATTTCAAGTACCAGAAAATAAATATTTTTTCTTAGGAGATAATAGAGCAAATTCAAATGACTCAAGACACTGGATAAATCCTTATGTAGATGCATCATATATAGAAGGAAAGGCAATATTGAGGTATTATCCAATAAATAAGTTTGAAGTGTTTAAATAAGAAGGAGAACATCTAATGAAAGAAACTATAGAAACAGATTTATCAAAAAAAGGATTAATGTCAAAACTAATAGGTAAAGGAAGCTTTTTTAGAGAATGGATAATTCCAATTGTTGCGGCTATAGGAATTGCGTGTTTAATAAATAAGTTTTTAGTGTATAATGTTTATATACCTAGTGAATCAATGGTTCCAACTTTAAATGTTGGTGATAAATTAATGGTAACAAGAGTTTATGATACAAGTAACATAAAAAGAGGAGATATAATTGTATTTTACTCAGATGAATTAAGCGAAGTACTTATAAAGAGAGCAATAGGACTTCCAGGAGATCATATTGAAATACATAATGGTATAGTTAATATTAATGGCCAAGATATTAAGGAAAATTATGTTAAAAATAATGAGATTTATAATGGTACATTTGATGTACCACAAAATAAATTCTTCTTTTTAGGGGATAACAGAAATCGATCTAATGATGCTAGAAAGTGGGCTAATCCATATATAGATGCTTCAAAGATTCAAGGAAAAGCTCAAATTAAATTTTATCCATTTAATGAGTTTGGAAGTTTATACTCTACTAAATAATTCCATAGAAAATTTTAAATTTCGCTGATATTTGACAATTAATTATGTTAACATATGTAAAAATATAATACTGCTTTACAAATTGATAATTGAAATTAACTACTCGTGGGATAAAAGGATTGGTTAACTAATCTTAGAATTAATTTATATTATGAAAAGAGGATGTTACATGAGTGAAAAGTATATAATAGATAGAGTAGAAGGCACTTTTGCAATTGTTGAGAATGAAGCTGGGGAAATGCAGGAAATATCTTTAAAGAATATAAAAGGTGAGTTCAAAGAAGGCGATATTTTAGTTAAAGTGAATGAATATTTTGAAATAGATGTAATATCTACATTGAAAAGAAAGTCACAAATCAAAAGTGATATGGAAGATATGTGGAGAGAATAATCTAATCTTTAAGTATTATTGTAAATAACAAATTGTATAAGAGAAGGTGATTAGATGATAGATAACAATAAAAATAATAAAAAAAATAACAAAGA
This sequence comes from Clostridium sp. YIM B02555, assembly GCF_022320955.1. Classification (NCBI taxonomy): domain Bacteria; kingdom Bacillati; phylum Bacillota; class Clostridia; order Eubacteriales; family Clostridiaceae; genus Clostridium; species Clostridium sp. YIM B02555. Next base: position 122,943 of record NZ_JAKJJY010000006.1, read on the forward strand.
TAAAAATTCATTTATAGTAGCAATTACTTACTTTATAATAGCAATTGCATTTGTTATGGCATTTAACTATGCAAGAGATTCAGTTACAAATAAGGCAATTACATATAATGAGTTTATGCAGCTTTTACAAGACAAGGAAATTTCTAAGGTTGTTATAACAAGTGACAATTTATTAATCACACCAAGTGAAAATAATCAAGAATATAAGGGAAAAACATTATATACAGCCAATATAGCTGATGAAAATTTAATTTCAGCACTAAGAGCGGCCAATGTTGATTTTTATGGTCAAAGTCCTAGTAAAGAAGCTCCTATAATGAACTTTGTACTTACATGGATATTACCTTTAGTTCTAATATTCTTTATGTGGAAATTCTTGTTCTCCAAAATGGGCGGAGGTGGAGGCGGTGTCATGGGCATCGGCAAAAATAACGCCAAGGTTTATATGGAAAGTGAAATAAAAGTAACTTTTGATGATGTTGCAGGACAAGAAGAAGCTAAAGAATCATTAAAAGAAGTAATAGATTTCTTAAATGGGCCAACAAAATATACTGAAATTGGAGCTAAATTACCTAAAGGAGTTTTACTTGTAGGACCTCCAGGAACAGGAAAGACACTTATAGCTAAAGCTGTAGCAGGAGAAGCTAAAGTACCATTCTTCTCACTATCAGGTTCAAGTTTTGTTGAAATGTTTGTTGGAGTTGGAGCATCAAGAGTTAGAGAGTTATTTAAGGATGCAGTAGCAAAGGCACCATGTATCATATTTATAGATGAAATAGATGCAATTGGTAAAAGTAGAGATAATCAAATGCAAAGTAATGATGAAAGAGAACAAACTTTAAATCAATTACTATCTGAAATGGATGGGTTTGATTCATCAAAGGGTATAGTTATCCTTGGAGCTACAAATAGACCTGAGATACTTGACAAGGCGCTTTTAAGACCAGGTAGATTTGATAGAAGAGTTATTGTTGATAGACCAGAATTTAAGGGAAGAGAAGCAATACTAAATGTTCATTCTAAAAATGTGCATTTAGGTGAAGATGTTAATTTAGCTGAGATAGCTAGAAGTACTCCAGGCGCTGTTGGAGCTGATCTTGCAAATATCATAAATGAAGCGGCCTTAAGAGCAGTAAGAAGAGGCAGAAAAACAGTGCTTCAAGAAGACTTAAGAGAATCAGTTGAAGTTGTAATAGCAGGAAAAGAAAAGAAGGATGTAATTCTTTCACCAAAAGAAAGAGAAATAGTATCTTATCATGAAGTAGGGCATGCACTTGCAGCTGCAATACTTAAAACAGACCCAGTACATAAAATAACAATAGTTCCTAGAACAATGGGTTCATTAGGATATACTATGTATACTGAGGAAGAGGATAAAAAGTTCCTACCATCAAAAGAATATTTTATAAATAGAATAGTTTCTATTCTTGCAGGAAGAGCAGCTGAAGAAGTATTTTTTAATATAGTTACAGCAGGAGCATCTGATGATATTAAGAAAGCTACATCAATTGCAAGAAGTATGGTTTCTATGTATGGAATGTCAGAAAGATTTGATATGGTTGCATTAGAATCCATAGAAAATAGATATTTAGATGGAAGAGCAGTTAAGAATTGTAGTGAAGAAACAGCTACATTAATAGATGAGGAAACTTTAAAAATAATAAGAACTTCTCATGAAAAGGCAAAACAAATATTAACTGAAAACAAAGAATTGGTAGAGAAAATAGCTAATACGCTTTTAGAAAAAGAAACTATATTTAGTGAAGAATTCTTAGAAATAGTTTATGAGAAATATCCAGAAATGAAGGAAGAAAGAGAAAAAGAAAAGTCTGAAAATGAAAAAAGAAGAAAAGAAATAGAAGAGAAAAGAGCTAAGAAGCATTCTTTAGATGTTATTATAGATGATAAAGATAATACTTCTGAAAAAAAGAGTGAGGTTACAGGTGATTTATTGGAAAGTAATTCATTAAATAACCATGAAGAACAAGAACAACAAGAAATAAAATCAGAATACAACAATACAGAAAATGAAGATAAGAATATATAAAATTTATTAGAAAATACTAATAATGAATGCACAATGGGGGAAGATGAACAAAAAATTATAATCCGTCATTGTGCATTTTAATGTTGACAACAGTTGATTAAAAATGCAAAATAAAGAAACAAATATGTATCTAATTTCTAGTGTAGTGTTACGATTATATTTTATCAATAATGCATGTATATTCCATTTATAAGTTTGATCTTTAAATTGGATATCTATAATAACCAAAAACTAATAATGAATAACCAGTTGTTAACTCAAAGCTAACTTAACTGTTAACTAACTGTCAACTCTAAACTCATAATTCTTAACTTTAAACTAACTGTTGACTCATAACTAATTTTAAGTTCCGTATTGCAGCATAGCTGCTCTTTTTATAGGTGTAACTCATAACTGAACTAAAGGGGGATAAATTTTGAATAAACAAGTGGATTTTTTACAAGAAGAAAGTAAATTAAATGAAATTTTGGATACCTTAAATAAGGAAATATTAAAGTATTTAGAGAAAAGAAAGAATGTGACCAATTATATTTTAGATGCCAGAAAAAAATATATTGAAGAATATAAGGATGATGAAGATCAAGTTATAGATTACTTTGATCATGAGAATTATGTTAAGGAAGAAGCATATAAGACAATTGATAAAAGATTAATGGAATTTACTAAGCTTAAAGAATCGCCGTATTTTGGAAAGGTTACATTTAAAGAAGATGATGAAATTCCAGAAGATATTTATATCGGAAGATATGGTTTTACATTAGAAGATAATTTTGAGCCATTAATTGTTGACTGGAGAGCACCTATTGCTGCTCTATTTTATAAAGGAGCACTTGGAAAATCAAGCTTTACTCCACCATCAGGGGAAGTAGCTGTAGATATTTTATCAAGAAAGCAGTTGATAATAAAAAAGGGAGAGCTTAAAGGTATATTTGATTCAGCTGTTGATATTAAAGATGAAATACTTCAAATGGTCTTAACTGAAAATTCATCGGATAAATTGAAAGATATTGTTATGACTATTCAAAAGGAACAAGATGAAATTATTAGAGAAGATAGAAATAAAGTAATAGTTGTAAATGGAGTTGCAGGATCGGGGAAAACTACTATTGCTCTTCACAGAATTTCATATTTGCTTTATAATTTTAGAAAGCAATTTGGAGATAAAGTGCTAATTTTTGCTCCTAATGATATCTTTATGGATTATATAGCTCAAGTATTGCCTTCTCTTGGAGAAAGCAATATAAAGCAAACAACTTTTGAAAACTTTGCAAGAAAAGAGCTTGGTTTAGAATATGAAAATATCAAAGGTTTCTCAAGTTCTGTAGAAGAGGTTATGAATGGGAATACTGATGCATTCAAGGAGTATAAATATAAAAGTTCAGAAGAATTTTTGAAATTACTGAATTTCAATATTCATGGACTAGATAAGGAATACTTTAAAATAAAACCAGTAAAATTTAAAGGCGAAGATATAGTAGCAATTGACGAAATTAAGGAATTATTTAACGTTTATTATAAGGATATGCCTTTGTTTAGAAGAAGTGAAAAAATAAAAAGAATACTCATATCTAATATTAAAGATAAAAGAGATGAGGAATTTTATAAATTAAATACTGAATTCAAAGAAAAAATTAATAGCTTATCTGAAGAAGAATTAGCAACTGAAAAGAATAATTTAGAATATTTGAGAAAAATTAAAATAAGAGAAATTGTTAGAGCTGTTATGAATTCACGTGATGAATTGGATACTTGGATTAGACCAGAATCGATTATAGACATTTACAAAAGAATAGTTAATTCAAATTTAGGAAAAGAATATGTTGAAAAAACTGATGATTTAGATAATGAAATTTCGGATGACAGCTTAGGATATATGGATTTAGCAGGAATTTTGTATTTATCAGTTAAATTAAAAGGCATAAAAATGAGAGAAGAAATAAAGCATATTGTTATTGATGAAGCTCAGGATTATAGCATGATACAATTTGAAATAATTAAGGAAATGACAGGTTGTAAGAGCTATACAATAGTAGGAGATTCAAATCAAAGATTAATAAATACTGAAGATGAGCCAGCAATGCTTCATTTAGAAGATGTTTTTAATGATATAAATGCAGAAATTAAAACCTATGAGTTAAATAAGAGTTATAGGTCAACCCAAGAAATTATGGAATATGCAAATGCCTTTTTAGAAGTGGATAAAATTGTGCCTTTAGTTAGAAAAGGAGAGCCTGTAATAGAAGAAGATACGTCAAATAGCGATGAATTTGTAAATACAATTAGTTCTATCTTAGAAGATTACGAGGATGATGGCTATGAAAATATAGCGATAATTTTCAATGGAAAAGAAGAACTAAATAAATTTGCTCCTGTTATTAAGGAAAAAATGAGTATACAAAGTTTAGATAGTGAGGATATTACTTATAAAGGTGGAAGAGTTCTCATTCCAGCATATTTAGCAAAAGGTTTGGAATTTGATGGCGTAATAATAGTAGAAGAAAGTGAAATCCAACCGTTAGTTAAGTATATTATGTGTACTAGAGCATTACATAGGCTATCAGTTGTTAAACATATAAGTTCTAATTAATGCTGTACATCTTAATTTGAGATATTTTGAAAGTGAAGTGAGTATTCAAAAAGTGAATGTCCAAAAAGTAAGTGTCCAAATTTTATATTTGGTTACATGAACTTTCTCCCTGGAGCTTTTACATTTGGAAACATGAACTTTCTCTTTGAGCTTTTGTATTTGGTAATATAAGCTTTCTCCTTGGAACTTTAATCTTTGGAAACATAAGCTCTCTCATTGGAGTTTATATATTTGGCGGCACGAACTTTTTTCTTGGAGTTTTTACAATTGGAAATTTGATCTTTTTCTTTGAGCTTATATAATTAATTGATCATTGAAAATTGATAATTGAATATGAATAAAGTGGTGACAAGTTTGGGGTGAAATTCCAAGCTTGTCACTATTTTTATGAATAAATTTTTACCAATTATGCAAACTAAAAATAATATGATCTGTAATTATAAATTTTCAATACTTACTCTTAAACTAATGATCCAAGCTAGCTTGAATACTGCAGTTATAGAAATATTTACATAATTTATTGAGGAATATTATGTATACTTAAATAATTAAATTAAAATGATATTTTTAATATTTATTCAAAAAAGTTAAAAAAATAGTATTGCATAAATATAAAAATGTGTGTATAATTATGCTAATGATTAGTGATGGAAAAGCGGAGGGATAAATAATGAAAATTGGAATAATAAAGAAATTAATAGCTGTAGTAGCAGTAACAACATTAGCAATAGGTATGGTTGGCTGCGGAAATACTGAAAAAAAGGATACAGGTAATGCTGGAACTGGAACTACAAAAACAGCAGGATCAACACTAGAAGCAATAAAGTCAAAAGGAAAACTTGTTGTTGGAACAAGTGCAGATTATGCACCATATGAATTCCATAAAGAAATAGATGGAAAAGATCAAATAGTTGGATTTGATATTGAAATTGCAAAGCAATTTGCAAAAGATTTAGGGGTAGAACTTGAAATGAAGGATATGGCTTTTGATGGATTACTTGTAGCGCTTCAAGCAGATAAGGTTGATATGGTGTTTGCAGGAATGACACCAACAGAAGAAAGAAAACAAAATGCAGATTTCTCAGATATATATTTTGTTGCTTCACATAGATTTATATTAAGATCAGGAGAAGAAGCTTCAATAAGCAAAATTGAAGACTTAAAAGGAAAGAAAATTGGAGTTCAAAAGGGATCAATCCAAGAAGGTATTGCAAAGGACAACTTTGATGCAGATAAAATTAAATCTTTAGATAAAGTTCCTGATTTAATATTAGATTTGAAGAATAAAAAAGTAGATGCAGTTTTAGTTGAATCAACAGTTGCAGATATAACTGTTCAAAAGAATCCAGGAATTGCAATTGCAAGTAATTTAGAAGTTAAAGATCCAGATGGTGGATGTGCAGTAGCAATGAAAAAAGGTTCGGATTTAAAAGCAGAAGTAAACAAAACTTTAAAGAAATTACAAGATGAAAATAAGATTAAACAACTTTTCACAGATGCAAATAAATTAGCAGAATAATTACTTATAGTAGTTAATATGATTTAATAAAACAATTAAGACAGTAGAAATTAGAGTTTAAGGCAACACTTCTTAAAATATTAAGATTGTGATGCCTTAACTTATTATTGATAGGATGTGATTATAGCAATGAATATAATGAGCGAAGCTTTTGATTTAAATGAGGAAATAGTAAAATGGAGAAGAGATCTTCATAAAATACCAGAAATAGGCATTAATTTACCAAGTACGTGTGAGTATGTGAAAAATAGATTAGATGAAATAGGTGTTGCTTATACTACATATGAAAAGCATTCTGGCATATCGGCTGTTTTGGGTAAGAAAGCTGGGAAAACAATTGCTATAAGAGCGGACATGGATGCATTGGAAATTAAAGAAGAAACAAAGTTAGCTTTTAAATCTGAAAATGAGAATATGCATGCTTGTGGTCATGACGCACATATGGCAATATTGCTTGGAGTGGCTAAAATACTTAAAGATAATGAAGAAAAAATAAATGGAAAAGTGAAATTAATATTTCAACCATCCGAGGAATGTGCACCAGGTGGAGCATTAGCAATGATTGAAGATGGAGTTTTAGAAAATCCTAAAGTGGATGCAATGTTAGCATTACATGTTGAGAATACTTTAAAAGATTATAAAAACGGAGATGTAATGGTTAAGTATGGAAGTGTAAGTGCATATGAGGATCCAATTAACATGAAAATAATTGGCAAGGGGGGACATGCATCCACTCCAGATTTATGCATAGATCCAATCTCTATTGCTACATTAATTATCAACAATATTCAATATATCTTAACTAGAGAAATAAAACAAACTATACCAACAGTTATAAGCTTTAGCAGTATTCAAGGGGGAAAAAATTCTAATAATATTATTCCTGATATGGTAGAAGTAAAGGGAACTGTAAGAAATACAGATGTAGAAACAAGAAAATATGTATTAAGAAGAATAGAAGAAATTGTAGCAGGATTAACCAAATTAATGAGAGCAGACTATGAATTGAATTTTGATGGTGGATGTTCTGGAGTTGTTAATGATGATAATATGGTAAACCTGTTCCTAAAATCTTCGAAAAAAATATTAAAAGAAGATGAAATTCATATTGAAAAGGAATATAATATGGGGGCAGAAGATGCAGGATTTTTCTTTGAAAGGGTTAGAGGCTGCTATTTTAGGTTATGTAATCCAATGGCATTTGAAGATGGAATAGTATATCCAGCACATAATTCAAAATATCTTATGGATGATTCGGTATTATATAAGGGAGTTGCTTTATTTTTACAAACAGCTATTGATTATTTATCAGAAGTAAATAATTAAGCATTGACAAGTGGCCTTTCAGCAGTGATAATTGACAAGGAATCAATTTGCAATTGTCAGTTATCGATTGTCAATTATCAACGATAATGGATGAGTGATTGTTGATAATAGACTATTGAATATTAGCTTAATACTGAGTTTTCAGTGGAGGCAATGAGTTTATTGACAATTGAGCCTTGATAATTGATCATTACTAAATTAATAATTAGGAGGGAAAGAATTGAATTTTTCATTTTTAAATCAATATTATGATTATTATTTAAAAGGAGCAGTAATAACTATTTTATTAGCTTTTTTTGCAGTTATATTCGGAACTATTTTAGGATTAATATTATCACTTTTAAGACGTTCTAAAATTAAAGCTTTGTCCTTAATTTCAAAAGTTTATGTTGAATTTGTAAGAGGTACTCCGATTTTAGTTCAAATCTATATAATTTATATTGGGTTTCCTACGCTTGATGGACTGCCAAAAATAATGGATATTCCAATTGGAGATTTGTTGGTTGGTGTAATTGCTTTAGCATTAAATTCTGCTGCATATGTATCTGAAATAATAAGAGCTGGAATTGAAGCAGTAGATAAGGGGCAAATGGAAGCTGCACGAAGTTTAGGTATGAATCAAAGATTAGCAATGTTTGAAATAATAATACCTCAAGCATTTAAAAATATATTGCCAGCTTTAGGAAATGAGTTTATTTCTGTAGTTAAAGAGTCATCACAGGTTTCTGTCATAGGAGTAGCAGAGCTTATGTTTAAGGCAGGAATAGTAAGGGGGAATACAGCATTAGGATTAGAACCAATAATTGTTGCAGCTGTAGTTTACTTTATATTAACATTCACTTTGACAAGAGGTTTGGGTTATGTAGAAAGGAGGCTTAAAGCTAGTGATATACGTTAATGATTTACATAAAAGCTTTGGAAAAAATAAAGTATTAAAGGGTATAGATGAGCATATTCAAAAAGGTGAAGTTGTAGTTATAATTGGACCATCTGGATCAGGTAAAAGTACATTTTTAAGATGCCTTAATCTATTAGATGAACCAACTTCAGGTACAATAACTTTTGAAGGTAAAGATATAACTTCAAAAGCAACCAATATAGATGAAATGAGAGAAAAGATGGGGATGGTGTTCCAGCACTTTAATCTATTTCCTCATAAAACTGTTTGTGAAAATATATGTTTAGCACCTATAAAAGTAAAAGGAATGTCAAAGGATGAAGCTAAGAAAATAGCTGTTTCACTATTAGAAAAGGTAGGATTATTGGATAAGATAGATGCATATCCTGCTTCATTATCAGGAGGACAAAAGCAGAGAATTGCAATAGCTAGAGCCTTAGCTATGCAGCCAGATGTTATGCTTTTTGATGAGCCAACTTCAGCTTTAGATCCTGAAATGGTTGGAGAAGTTTTAAGTGTTATGAAAAACCTTGCGAAGGAAGGTATGACAATGGTAGTTGTTACTCACGAAATGGGATTTGCAAGAGAAGTTGGAGATAGAATATTATTTATAGATGGCGGAAAAATAATAGAATCAGGAACTCCAGATGAAGTATTTAAGAATCCACAAAATCCACGTACAATAGACTTCTTATCAAAGGTACTATAATACCTTTAAAAAATTATATATAATTTCTAATAAAGATTGAACATATCAATTGAAGAAATACTTAGGGGATTTCCCTAATAATTGATAACTGAATATTAATAATTATAGTTTATGTTAAGATGTTTAAAATAAATGTTGTTATATAATAAATGCTCAAGTATAAATTGTCCTAGTATCAATTACAGATCATTGACAATAGATACTTGAGCATTTTAATGTAGAATTAAAAATAAACTATAAACTATAAAACAATATCACCAACATTTATTTAAAACACATATATATGTATTGTTTTAGTATCATGCTCTTATAGATAATAAGAACCAGAATAAAAACCAGGTGCTTTAGACATAGTTGATAAGGATATAATGATATAAATTATAGTAACTAATATAGATACTATAAGGAGAAAAATAGGGGCAGCTAAGGAAACACCACCCTTTTTGCGTAATTTTCTTAAGTATTGAGAATATTGAATTTCGCTCAAAGATGACATAGATGCTTTAATTTTTGTGATTTTTTGTTTGCAATGATTAAGATAAATACTATTTGCAAAAATAGTTACTATAATACGTAACATAAGTATAAAAAATAAATAAGTTTTGTGGCCTAATATTTTTGATGAAGCAAAATTTATACCAATCAATATAACTGCTGGAAGATATAATTTACGATACAATAACCAATAAGAATTAAGAAAAAAACAAGGCCAATTCCAAGAAGAAAATTTATTATTAGTTCTTATTTTACCAATGTATTTAAAATAATAATTAGCATTGTTACCTATAAATGTAGTTAATTCTTCTTTAGATATACAATTGTTAGCTTTAAAATAATTATCTGTAGATTGCTTGTCTATATTATTATAAGTTTGAGAGTTTTTATCAAAATATCTATGAGTATACTCAAAAGAATTGCTTGCAGTAGTTTTAATATTTGAATAATTTTGAGTATCATTTTTTATATTATTTCTATCAGAATCAGTTGAAAATTTTATTTCAGTCCCAAAATATGAGCATACAGGATTTATGCAGATATTATTAAGGCCTAATTCTTCCTCGCAATGTGGACATTTCACATTTTTACCCCCTTAAAAACAATATTAATAACAAAATCATAGCATAGATTTATTTTATTTAACATATATTGTGATTTTAATTTCAAATTATGAATAAATAATTTTTATCAAATAGAATGTGATGAAAATAAATAATTATTGTTATAGGACTTATTAAGAAAAATGTCTATCGATAGTTATTACACAATTATAAGATGAATGACATTTTTTTAATTCAGTGGAGATATTATTAATTATTTCATTATCAGTAATTGAAAAGTTTTTTGGTGGATTAATTACTATATCAAAAATTAAATTTTTAACTTCACCTTCACCAACTACTCTAAAGTCATGTAAAGACTCTATATAGTCATATTTTTTTATTATAGATAAAATTTCTTCAAAAGCTGCTTGTGACTCTCCTTCAATGACACAAATAGGATCAATATGTATTACTAAATATATCTTTAGAACTTCAGAAATCTCCCTCTCTGCTTTATCAATTATTTCATGAATAGTAATAATATTTACATCACTTGGAATTTCAGCATGAATAGATGCCATACATTTACCAGGACCATAATTATGAATTATTAAATCATGGGTACCATGAATATTGTCATAGGAAGCAACCATTCTTTTTATAGATTCAACGAGTTCAGGATCTGGAGCTTCGCCCAAAAGTGGATTTATAGTATCTTTAACTAAATTAAAACCTGAATAAACAATAAATAATGCAACAAGCATCCCAATATATCCATCTATAGGTAAGGTTGTGAATTTAGAAGCTAAAAATGAAATCGCAACGCAGCTAGTGGTGAAAACATCTCCCAAGGCATCTGTAGAAGAAGCTTTCAAAGCAGCAGAATTAATCTTTTCTCCCATGAATTTATTGAACCTTGATAACCAAATCTTAAAAAATATAGATACAAATAATAATATGAATGGAATTAATTCAAAGGTTACAGGTGTTGGATTAATTATTCTATCAAATGAGGATTTAATAAATTGCAAACCAACTAACATTACCATAAAAGCAACAATTAGTGCAGAAAGATACTCGATTCTTCCGTGGCCAAAGGGATGTTCTTTATCAGCAGGTTTGTTTGAAAGTTTAAAACCTAAAATTGTTATTAATGAAGATGCAGCATCAGACAAGTTGTTAAATGCATCTGCCATGATGGCTATACTTGATACTAGTAGACCAACAATAAATTTTATTACAAATAAAGCTATATTAACTAGAATCCCAATGATTCCTCCAAGAATACCATAGGAATTTCTAACTTTATCATCTTTTAAATTTGTATTATCTTTTATAAATTTGTTAACAATTAAATTAAAAAACATTTAAATAGCACTCCAATCTTTTATAAAACAAAACTTATTTATAATTATAACAGTTTACAACATTAATAGCATATTCAATATTAAAAAATATATGAGTCAATGGGTAATTATCAATTATAAGGGCTCAATGTTCAGTGATTAGTTGTAAATTAACAATATGGAATTTTCTATTTTCAATAATAAATTGTGGATAATAAAATTTATAATTATACATATTATAAGTTTATAGTGTAACTTTACTGTGTTATAATAAAGAGTGAAAATATTCAAGGGGGCAAACTTATATGAAGGATATTATATTTACAGGTGCAGCAGTTGCAATTGTTACACCTTTTACAGAAGATGGTATTAATTTCTCTGAATTAAAAAAGTTAATTGATTTTAATATAGAGAATGGAAGTGATGCAATAGTGATTGCAGGAACTACAGGTGAATCTTCTACTATGACAGATGATGAGCATAGGGAAGTTATAAAATTTACAGTAGAGTATGTAAACAAGAGGGTTCCAGTAATTGCGGGGACAGGTTCTAATGATACAATTTATGCAGTAGAGCTTTCTAAATATGCTGAAAGTGTTGGAGTAGATGCACTATTAATAGTTACTCCATATTACAATAAAACTACTCAAAGTGGTTTAATAAAGCATTATAATTATATTGCAGACAGAGTTAATATTCCAATTATTTTATATAATGTTCCATCAAGAACAGGTGTTAACATAGCACCAGAAACATATGTTGAGTTAGCTAAGCATCCGCGTATCGTTGCAACAAAAGAAGCTAGTGGGGATCTTTCAGCTGTTGCAAAGATAAAAGCTTTATGTAAGGATGAACTTAATATTTATTCTGGAAATGATGATCAAATTCTCCCTATTTTATCTCTTGGAGGAAAAGGAGTAATATCTGTTTTCTCAAATGTTATGCCTAAGGAGGCACATGATATTTGTAGTCTTTATTTTGAGGGTAAATTAGAAGAAAGCAGTAAACTTCAAACAGAATATTTAGAACTTATAAATGCATTGTTTATAGAAGTAAATCCTATTCCAGTAAAGACAGCTTTGGGTCTTATGGGATATAATGTTGGGCCATTAAGAATGCCATTATTCCCTATGGAAGGCAAGAATTTAGAAATATTAAAAGAAGAACTGCATAAATATAAGCTCATTTAAATATATTTCAATTATTAATGTTCATGCTCAATTATCAATTAGTCAAAAAGCTCTAAAGAAAAAGTTCATGTAGCCAAATGTAGGGTTTTTATATTTATTTTTCTTTGAGAATTTTTTTAATTGAAATGTACGATATTAATTAGAACTTACATATCTTAAAATAGAATTTAAATATTATAAAAGTTGGTGGATATTGTATGTATATGCCAACTTTTTCGTATTTTATATGCACCTGATATGTGAAGGGTTTTACTTTGGGTTGACAATTTTATTTTATGGATTATCTTGACTCTTTATAGAAATGTATAAAATTTTTGAAGTATGTAAGTCCTATCAAATTAAGGCCATATGAGAATTGAATTGGCAATTGATGATTGAGAATTAATAATTATTAAGAAATATTTTAATATTAGTAATAAAGGTATATAATAGTAAAGTAGTTTTTTGTTATTAAAAAGGGAGAGGTGTAAACAAATGAGTAATAGACAAGAATTAATAGATTTTATAAATAAAAGTAAAACAGCATTTCAAGGTGCTCAAGAAATTAAAAATATTTTAAATAATCAAGGATATTCTGAAATAAAAGAAGAAGATCAATGGGAATTAAAAAAAGGTGGAAAATATTATATTACAAAAAATAATTCTGCAGTAATAGCCTTTGAAATTGGAACAGGCGAAATTGAAGAAGATGGATTTAGATTAATAGGAGCACATACTGATTCACCTGGTTTTAGAATAAAGCCAAATCCTGAAATGTTAGTTGAGGGACATTATCTAAAATTAAATACTGAAGTTTATGGTGGACCAATACTTAGCACTTGGTTTGACAGACCTTTGAGTATAGCAGGAAGAGTTACACTAAAAGGAGAGAATCCATTTGCACCAAAAGTAAGTTTAGTGGATATTAATAAACCAGTTTTAATCATTCCTAACTTGGCAATACATATGAATAGAAGTGTGAATGAAGGTTACGAATACAATAAACAAAAAGATGTATTACCATTATTTACAATAGTAGAGGATAAACTAGAAAAAGATAATTATTTACTTAAATTGATTTCAGAATCATTAAAAGTAGATTCAGAAGACATTTTAGATTTTGATTTATTCTTATATGAATATGCAGAAGGTATGACAGTTGGACTTAATAATGAATTTATTTCTTGCGGAAGATTGGATGATCTTTGGATGGTATTTGCAGGATTGAAAGCATTAATAAACAGTAATCCAATTAAAGCAACTAAGGTGTTAGTGGCATTAGATAATGAAGAAATAGGAAGTTTAACACAGCAAGGAGCAAATTCTTCTATCTTGGAAAATATTTTAGAGAGAATAAGTTTAGGTCTAAAAAAAGAAAGAGAAGAATTTAGAAGAGCAGTAAGCAATTCGATAATGATTTCAGCAGATTTAGCTCATGCTATTCATCCAAACTATACAGAAAAATGTGATCCAACAAGTAAGCCTTTATTAGGAAAAGGACCAGTACTTAAAATTGCAGCATCAGGAAGTTATTCAACAGATAGTTATGCAAGTGCAATATTTAAAGCGGTATGCGAAAAAGCTCAAGTTCCATGCCAAGTATTTGTAAATAGATCAGATTTAAGAGGTGGAACAACAATAGGGCCAATTACTGCAGCAAAGCTAAATATCCCTGTAATAGATATGGGAGCACCAGTATTAAGCATGCATTCAGTAAGAGAATTAGCATCTGTAGCTGATAATGAGTACACAATAAAGGCTTTTACAGAATTCTTTAACTAATAGAATTACTAAAAGTTTGAGAGTAGAAGTAAATATATATTGCAATAGGGTCAGCAATGATAGGAGTGATTTTTCTATCTCTATTTTGTTATTCTATTACTGGGAGAAGCAAAAGAATAATATTAAGGAATCTTTTAGCAGCATTAATATTTATAGGAATTTTTGCTGCATATGTATATGCTGCCATTACTTTTAAATTACCATTTTTTTAATTTATAAAGAACATAATATAAATTGATTAAGAGTATAGATTTTGTAGATCTATACTCTTTTTATGCAATAATAAAAATATTTGAATTAAATTTTATTGTTTGTGCATGCTTATGTAATGTATTCAAATTTGAAAATTAGTAAGAGCTTGTTCGCATACCTGAAAATCATGTAAGAGTTGAATTCTATAATTTGAAATACTATTTGCTTTTTGTTATAGAGTTAAGAATATTATTTATAATCTTGGTAAAAATATCTCTATTGAGTAATTGTGTTTAAAGTTACGTGAAGAAGGGAGTTTTTTACTTGAAAATGAATAATTCTTATGGAGTAAGAAAAAATGTTTTAAGAGAGCTTGCGGAAGGGTTTTCTTGCATCCATGAAAATTTCAGGTATTTTAGCAAGCTGTCCAAAAATGGTTATAAAGTTCTTGGAGCATCAGAATGGCTACTTGATAATATATATTTGATTGAGAAAGAGTATAAAGCAATAAAGGTTGAAATGCCTATAGATTATTTTAAGGGATTAGACTGTATTAATGAAGTTAATTACAATGGAAATAATAATAAAGGACATAAAAGTAATAATAGAAATTCAAATGCTAATATTGAGATTAATGAATTAGTTCCACGTATTTTTGTAGTGGCAAAGAATTATATAAATGAAGGAAATGAAATTGATTGTGATAAATTTATAAGTTATATAAATGAACTTCAAGAAGACGCTTTAAGTACAAATTCTAATAACAAGCAAACAGCTTTTACCACAGGAGAGTTGTGGGCTTTTCCACTTATGCTTAAAATAGCAATAATCATTAATTTATCTAAATATACTAATGAACTTGTTGAGATTCAAAAAGAAATAATTAGGGGGAAAACTGTAGCTGAAAAAGTTATAGATTCAATTAATAATGGTAAATTTAATGAAGAAGTTCAGAGCATTGTTGCGAAAAATAAAAATATTGGTCCGTTGTTTTTAAGAGAATTTCTTAGGGTTTTAAGAGATAATTCAATTGAAGATGGGAGAATAGAAGAGTTAGTTCAAGCAAAGTGGAAAATTAATATAGATATAAATGATAATAATATAAAAAGTGACTTAAGAGAAGAAACTTTAGAGAGAAATATTGGAGAATATATTACATCTATCAGAAAAATTGAAGGAATTAGCTGGAGAAGATTTTTTGAAAACACATCTTTAGTTGAAGGTATTTTGAAAAGAGATCCAGAGAATGCTTATAATAATATGGATTTTGAGACTAAAGATTATTATAGACATAAACTTGAAACTATTGCAAGGACTTCTGGAATAAATGAAATTGACTTAGCTAATAACATTTTAGAACTTGCAGAAATAAGTAAAATTAGTAATGAAGAAAATTACAAGTGCCATGTAGGATATTATTTAATTGATGATGGAGTAAAACAATTAAAAGCATATAAGAATAGCAAGAAATTAATAAATTCTGAACCTGTCTATGTAGCTTTTAATGCATTTGGAACATTAATAATTAGTTTTCTTATTTTGTTTATAATTAATTTACTAGGGGGGACATATACTAGAACTGAATATATAATTTCATTTTTAATTATTTTAATTCCTGTAAATGAAATTATAGTGGGGCTTATTAATTATACTGTAAGTAAAATTATTGATATTAAATTAGTTCCAAAATTAAATATTAGTAAAGGAGTTCCTGATGAGAGTAAAACTGTAGTTGTAATTCCTGCTATTGTAAATTCTAAAGAAAAAGTTCAAGAGCTTATGAGTAAATTAGAAGTTGCTTATCTAGGAAATAGAGATAGAAATTTATACTTTGCTTTACTTAGTGATTTTTATGATTCTGAATATGAAACAGAAAAAAATGATACTGAAATAATTAAATGTGGTATTGAATGTGCCAGAAGACTTAACGAAAAATATTCACATTTTGAGAATAGAAATGATTTAAATATCGAAGATAAAAATTTTAAGAATAGAAATGATTTAAATATCCAAGAAAAAAATTTTGAGGATAAAAATGAGTTGAACATTGAAGATAATAATGAAGACAAATTCTTTTTTTTAAGTAGAAGAAGAATCTATAATAAGAAACAAAATATTTATATGGGGAGAGAGAGAAAACGTGGAAAGTTAATGGAATTCATGGCTCTTATTAGAAACAATAAAGAGCATACATTTAATGTTTTTAGTTCTGATATTAAGCCATTAAGAGCTGTGAAATATTTAATTACATTAGATGAAGATACCTTTATGCCAAGGGAAAGTGCTTTTAAGTTGATAGGGGCTATGAGTCATGTGCTTAATATTCCTCAAATTAAAGATGGCAGAGTTATCAGAGGTTATGGGATAATGCAACCTAAAGTAAGTATAAGCTTAGAAGCAAAGAATCAAACTTACTTTTCAAGAATATTTGGAGGAGAAGGAGGAGTTGATGGCTATTCAGTAGCATATTCTGATACATATCAAGATTTATTTGGAGAAGGTTCATTTACAGGAAAAGGGATAATAAGCATAGATGAGTTTTATAAAGTACTACATACAGCCATAGATGATGATACTATATTGAGTCATGATCTTCTTGAAGGTGGAATTGCAAGATGTGCATTGGTGAGTGATGTAGAATTTATTGACGGTTATCCAAGTTCCTATGCTGCAAGTTCTAAAAGATTGCATCGATGGGTTAGAGGAGATTGGCAGTTAATAGGATGGCTATTTTCTAATAATATAAGTTTGTTGTACAAGTGGAAAATCTTTGATAACTTAAGACGAAGTTTATTGGCACCTAATCTATTGTGTACTCTTATTTTATCTTTAACTGTTTTATCAGGAAGAAGTCAAATCGCATTTTTAGTGTTTTTGGCTTCTATAATTTCTTTGGTATTTACAGTAACTGACTTTGTTGTTACTCCAAAGAATAAATTAATGGGGACATTTAAGAATTTCGAACAAATAATGCTTATAGTTAGCTTTATTCCATATCAAGCATTTCTAATGTTAGATGCTATTCTAATAACATTATTTAGAGTAATATTCTCTAGGAGAAATCTTTTAGAGTGGCAATCAGCAGAATTTGTGGAAAAGCGTTCTAGAAATGATTTTGGTGCATATTTAAAGGGAATGTGGATTGCCCCAGTAATGGGATTACTAGTTTTATACTTGTCTTTTTATAGTTCTTTTGGTGTTATTGCCTATAATATTTTTGTAGCAGGTCTTTGGATTTCTAGTCCATATTTGGCTTATTGTATAAGTGCGAAGTTTCCAGAACATGAACGAGATATGCTACAAAATGAAGAAAAAACTTATCTAAGGAAGATATCAAGAAGAATATATGCTTACTATGAGGATTTTGTTAATGTTGAAAATAATTATTTAGCTCCAGATAATTATCAAGAAAAGCCATTTAGAGGAGTGGCTAACAGAACTTCTCCAACTAATATAGGAATGGGAATTACTTCAAACATAGTTGCATATGATTTAGGATATATAACAATGCTAGAATTTATTGATAGAATAGAGCTTATATTAAATAGTATGAAAAGCTTGCAAAAGGTAAATGGACATTTTTTAAATTGGTATGATACAAAAACAAAGGAGCCGTTATGGCCAAGATATGTATCAACAGTTGATAGCGGAAATTTATTGGGAGATCTTTGGGTGCTAAAGCAAACCATGCAAGAACTTAAACATAACAAGATAATAAGATCAAAGGAAGTAAAATCGCTGAATGATATTTATAAGATAATTGAAGAAGAAGATCCTTCATTGAAACTGAAATTTTCCTCTCACATTGATATTGGTGAATATTTAAAGGTATTAAATGAGATTTTATTTAAACTTGAAGGACTAAAAGCTATTGAAAGATTAGAAGAATTAGAAGAGCTAAATGATAATACAAGTGATTTAGAGCATACTTTTAAAGAAGAAAGTGGTCAATATACATATCATATAGAAAATACTGAGGCGGATTATTGGATTAACAAGCTTACTAATGAAGTTAGGAAAAAAATTGAGCACTACGAATTGATTTTTGGAGGATTAGAAAAATTATATAGTAAAGAATTCTTTGAAGGAGTACCTGATTTTTTTGAATTAATCCACAGATGTGAAGAGTATAAAAATAAAAATGGGGATAACTTTAAATGTATATTGGGACAAAAAGTTGAGATATTTAAAAATTATATAAATAAGATGGATAATATAATACAAGATATTGATAATATGTCAAAAGAGATGGATTTCAACTTTCTTTATGATAAAACTAGAGGTTTGTTTTCAATTGGATATAATGTTGAAGAAAAGTCTTTAGGAAATTCTTATTATGATTTATTGGCGTCAGAATCAAGGATAGCTTCATTTGTATCGATAGCAAAAAATGATGTGCCAACAGCTCATTGGTTCAAATTAGGAAGAGCTATGACTAATGCTTTTCATGCTCATTCCCTTGTTTCCTGGAGTGGAACCATGTTTGAATATTTTATGCCAGGATTAATAATGAAGAATTATCCGAGAACCTTGCTTAGTCAAACATATAAATCTGTTATCAAAGCTCAAATAAGCTTTGCTAAGCAAAAGAAAACACCTTGGGGAATATCTGAATCTGCATTTTATGAATTTGATGCTTCAGAAAATTATCAATATAAAGCGTTTGGGGTACCTGGACTTGGATTAAAAAGAGGTCTTGAAGATGAATTGGTAATATCACCATATTCAACTTTAATGACGTTACCTTTTGCTAAAAGAGCTGGAATAAAGAACCTTAAGGAATTAGAAAAATTAGGAGCTATAGGGAGATACGGTTTTATTGAGTCTGTAGATTATACTAAAGCCAGAAAAGATAATTATATAGTTAGCTTCTCAAAAGATGATATTTTTGATGGTATAAGAAGTACTGCAGAGGAGAAAAGTAAATACGCTTTGTCCCTAGTGGGGAAAAACTATTCACAAAATGTGGATAACTTTAAGAAAACTGTGGATAACCATGATAAAAGAGTGGATAATACAAGGGATAAAATTAACACAAATATTACACATTATGATGTGGAAGATGTTCATAATGTGGATAACTATGACATAAAGACTCCTATAGTTGTGGATAAGGTCGAAAATGATAATGTTAATAACAGAAATTATCCACAGAAGGTTAACAAGGTTGTTACTTATATGGTGCATCATTTAGGAATGTCATTAATGGCCTTAGATAATGTATTGCTAAATAATATTTTAGTTAGTAGATTTCATAGTTTACCAGAGGTTAAGGCAACTGAACTTCTGCTAAAAGAAAAGGTTCCTCAAAATGTAACCTTTGAAAGAAATGAAGAGTATTTTATTAAGAATAAATATTTTAAAGGAGAAGCTTTAATTCCAAGAGTATTTGAAAAAACCAACCAAGACAGTCCGCAGCTATTATTATTGTGTAATGGTGAGTATTCTTCAATGATTACTGTTAGCGGAAGTGGATATTCTAAGAAAAATGATACTATGCTTTATAGGTGGAAAGGAAATTCCACAAGTGATGATAGTGGAATGTTCTTTTACATAAAGAATTTAAATTCAAATGATTATTGGAGTTCTACTTATGAGCCTTGCAAGGATTCTGGAGAAAAATATTTAGTAGAGTTGAATCTAGATAAAGCTAAGTTTAGCAGACGAGATGGAAATATTGAAACTGTTACAGAAGTCGCTGTTTCAATAGAAGAAAATTTTGAAGTTAGAAAACTAATATTAAAAAACAATGGGGATAAAGGTAGGAGTATTGAAATAACAAGTTATATGGAAATAACTTTAGCTACTTTTAGTGCTGATATTGTTCACCCTGCTTTCTCTAATTTGTTTATTCAAACGGAATATGATAAAGAAGAACATATACTTGTTGGAAGCAGAAGACCGAGAGTTAAAGATGGAAAAGTTCCATACATTTTTCACAAGGCGGTTGTTAAGGGAGAATTAGAGGGTGGTATTAGTTATGAGACTTCAAGAATTAATTTCATAGGAAGAAACAGAGAATTGAAAAATCCACAAGCAATGGATAATGACAAAGCCTTAGATAATACTGTAGGAACAGTATTAGATCCTATAATGAGTGTAAGAGTTAGAGTTAGATTAGAGCCAAATTCAAAAAGGGAGATTTTCTATATTACAGGTATTTGCGATTCTAAAGAACAAGTATTAAATCTATGTAGAGAATATAATAATCCTGGTAAGCTTGATAAAGTATTCGAAGGATATAGTACAGCCACACAGCTTGAGTTGAAAAATTTGGGAATAAGAAGTGGTATGGCTAATATATTTCAAAGCGTTGCCAGCAATATATTCTTTTTAAGTAATAGTAGAAAGAATAGAGAAGAATATATTAATAATATTTCAAAACATCAAAAAGACTTATGGCCTTATGGAATTTCTGGGGATCTACCAATTGCAATGTTGGTTATTGAAGCTGAAGAAGATATGCACCTAGTATTTAATATGGTAAAATTTCATCATTATTTAAAACTCAAGGGAGTTAAATTGGATTTAATTATATATAATGATGAGGAAATATCCTATGATGCACCACTTCAAAAGGGTGTAATGGAAGCTATAAGAGTGGCAAATGAAAATAACTCTTTAAATAAACCAGGAGGAATATTCATTCATAGTAAATCAACTTTAACTGTAGAAGTTAAGAATTTATTAATCGGTATTTCTAGAATTTATGTTGATAAGAATAATAATTTATCTTCATATGCGTATAATGAGAAAAGATTAAATAGTTATATGAATTTAGATAAAGAAGGCATGGATTCACCAATAGCTTTAAGAAATAATGCTCTTTTCAAAGACAAATATGAAAAGGGAAATGCAATTGAAAATAATATTCCTTATGAAGTATATGATAATGATGAAGAAGTAATTAATAAATACGATGTTGCTAAAAATATGGAGCAATCAGTAGTTAAGAATATTAAGGAAGCGGAAGAACAAGCTGATTTTACTGAAGCAAAGGTTGAGGAGGAAGCTGACTTAATTGGATTAAAAGAGGTTTCTGATAATAATCAAACTTTTGAAGAATTTAATATGGAGGATTTAGATTTCTTTAATGGTTATGGTGGTTTTAATAAAGAAGATAATAGCTACATAATAAAATTGTCTAATTATAAGAATACGCCAGCACCATGGATTAATGTTATTTCTAATGATGATTTTGGATTTCATGTATCAGAGGTGGGAGCGGGTTATACTTGGTGTGGAAATTCTAGAGAAAATAAAATAACACCTTGGAGTAATGATTATATAAGAGATCCTTTAGGAGAAGGCCTTTATATTCAAGATAAGGTTTCAAAGGCATGTTTTTCAATAACACCAAAGCCAATTAGAGATTCAGGTGAATATTTAATAAAGCATAGCTTCGGATATTCTGAATTTAGACATACAGCCTATGATATAAAAGGAATTCTTGAAGTATTTGCCCCTAAAAATGAGAAAATAAAACTTCAAAGAGTTACTTTAGAAAATTTAAGTGATGGAGATAGGGAACTCTCATTATATTATTATGCAAAACTTGTTTTAGGAGTTTATGAATATGATAGTGGTAGGTATATTTCTACATATATAGTTGGTGATAATGAAAATGTAGATTTTATAGGAGCCAGTAATCCATATAGCGAGTATTTTGGTAAATTAAATGCTTATTTAACTATTTTAGGTGGAGATAACATAAGCTTTACTGGAGATAATAAAGAATTTATAGGAATTAATGGTGAAACCTCTAGACCAAAAGCTTTGAAAAGGGATAAATTAAGTAATAATTCAGGTGGAAGCTATGATCCTTGTTTGGCAGCAGTTACTAGTATTAAATTAAAAAAGGGTGAAAAAAAGGAATTAGTAATTTTATTTGGACAGGAAAATAGGGAGAACATAGCGGCCATTATCAATAAATATAAGAATTTTGAAAATGTACAAATAGAATTAGATAAGGTAAAACAATATTGGAGAAATTTCCTAGGAAATATACAAGTTAAGACACCTGATAAGTCATTAGATCATCTTTTAAATGGATGGCTTTTATATCAAACTTTAAGTTGTAGATATTTAAGCAGAAGTGCATTTTATCAAAGTGGTGGTGCTTATGGTTTTAGAGATCAGCTTCAAGATTCCTTGTCTCTTGGAGTTGTTGATACTGAAATTCCAAAAGCACAGATATTAAGAAGTGCTTCTAGACAATATGTGGAAGGTGATGTTCAACATTGGTGGCATCCAGTTGTAAATTCGGGTATTAGAACAAGGTTTAGTGATGATTTGCTATGGTTGCCTTATGTAACAGCAGAGTATATTAATTCTACAGGAGATTATGAACTTTTAAAGGCGAGGGCTCCATATCTTGAAGATGAACCACTAAGAGAAGGGGAAGATGAAAGGTACACTATAGTAAATCAATCATCTAAAGAAGGAACAATCTATGAGCATTGTATAAAAGCGATAGAAAAAGCTTTGAAATTTGGTATTCATAACATTCCATTAATGGGTAGTGGAGATTGGAACGATGGAATGAGCACAGTTGGAAATGAAGGAAAAGGAGAAAGTGTTTGGCTTGGATGGTTCTTGTATTCGATCTTAAATAGTTTCATTGAGATTGCAGAAAACCAAAAGGATAATGAAACCAAACTTCATTATGAAGAAAGAAAAGAATTTATAAGAGAAAATTTAGAAAAAAATGCATGGGATGGCGGCTGGTATAGAAGAGCATATTTTGATGATGGTACTCCTCTCGGATCAAGAGAAAATCCGGAATGCCAAATTGATTCTTTAGCTCAAAGCTGGTCAATAATCTCAGGAGCCTTTGAAAGTAAAACTAATCTTGAATTGAAGGCGGATGGAAGGCAGAGAGCAATTGAGGCTATGGAAGCAGTTGATAGGAACCTTGTTAAGAAAGATAAAGCAATGATACTGCTCCTTTCACCACCTTTTAGTAATTCAAAGTTAGAGCCTGGGTACATAAAAGGATATGTGCCAGGAGTTAGAGAAAATGGAGGGCAATATACTCATGCAGCAGTTTGGGTTATCTTAGCTTTAACAAAGCTTGGGTTAGGTGATAAAGCTGTGAAATACTATAATATGATAAATCCAATTAATCATACTAAGACAGAATTAGAGTGCATGACCTATAAAGTAGAACCTTATGTAATGGCAGCAGATGTCTATATTAAGGAACCTCATGCAGGAAGAGGCGGGTGGAGCTGGTATACTGGAGCCTCTGGCTGGATGTATAGAGTTGGAGTTGAAAATATTTTAGGACTTAGAAAAGTTAAAGATAAAGGATATACCATAAAACCATGCGTTCCGAAGGATTGGAATGAATTTGAAATCAAAATTACAAATGAAAAAGAGGATTATACGATTAAAGTTAAAAGATTTGATAAGGATAATACCTTAAGTGAAACTTTGGCAAAAGGTGAAAAGATAAATGAAAAGCAAATACAAGTTCTTATTAATGGAGAGATTGTAAAAGATAATATAATTCCAAGGAATAAAGGAAAATTAGAGATTGTGGTATACTTCCCAGAATTGAGAATTGAGAATTGAGAATTGAGAATTGAGAATTGAGATTAGAGATTAGGTATATAATTAAACAGTGATAATCATTAATTGACATTTGAGGCTTTTGTAAGATTTATTTTAGAAAGGCCTCAAAATTTTTTTGTAATATTCAATAATAAGTCATATATATGATTAGAAATTTTTAGAAAAGATGCAGTTTATATTGGACTGCTCCTTTAAAATTCATTGATTTAGCATAAATCTAAAAATATATTGTAAGACTGTTTTAAGTAAATGTTATTAATAAAAATTCTAAGTATTACTGAATCTATAATTGATATATAAGGAAGAACTATTACCAACATTTATTTTAAACACCTTTATATATGTTTTAATTATCAATGCTTAATGATCAATTATAAATTAATGGTAAAGTTCTTTTTGATTTTCTTAAATTGAGATGTGCCATATTAACTAGAACATATATTAAAATAATTAATTATAATTTTATGTAAAAACTATACCTTATGCACAAGAAAATCGTCACTCAAGAACATATACAAATACAATTTTCCAGTGATAATATAAAAAGTAGCTAGTGAAAGCAGAAATTCGTAAAGGGAAACTAGGAATTTAGTATTTATATAGGTATTGAAATCAGAAATTCTTAATATGGAATCAGTATTTATAAATAAAGAATTACAATAAAACCATTGTGATTGAATTGGAGGATTGTGAAATGAAAGTATATGTTTTAGATACAGGATATTTAGAAACGGATAAAAATAATGTGGTTGGTGGAGCTACTATAGGGACTTATAGCCAGCCATTTGTGAAAAATGAATGGATTAAGCTCCCTGTAATGGCTGTTTTAATAGATCATCCAGATGGAAAAATTCTATATGATTTAGGAAGTAATCCAGAAGCAATGAAGGGATATTGGCCTAAAAATCTACAAGAAGTTTATCCATTATATCAGACTAAAGAGCAAAGATTAGAAAATCAATTAGCACTATGTGGGACAAAGCCTGAGGAAATAAAGAAAGTAATTATTTCTCATATGCATTTAGATCATGCAGGCAATTTAGATATGTTTAAGCATGCTGAGGTTTATGTACCTAAAGCAGATTTTATGCAGGCTCAAACTCAAGTTAGATTAAATTCAAATCCTATAACTCATGGTGGATACATAAAGGCAGATTTAGATGTATCAGTAAAGCAATATCATTTAGTTGAAGAAGATTTTGAATTTGCAAAAGGTGTAGAAATAATTAATTTACCAGGACATACACCAGGCTTGTTAGGAATAATAGTTCATTTAGAAAAAGAGGGCACTTTAATCTTTCCTCAAGATTGTGTATATAATTCAGAAATTTATGGACCACCTGTCAAGACATCTGGATTACTTTATGACAGCCTTTCTTTCTTTAAATCAATTAATAAAGTAAGAGCGCTAGAGAAAAAATATGATGCGAAAGTATTCTTTGCCCATGATGAAGAATTCTTTAACAGTATAAAAAAAGCTCCAGAATATTATGAATAATGCATAATAATTAAAATTAACTGGCTTGGCAGATATAATTAAATAAAAATATTAATAGGTATGAGCCTTAACTTTTTGGTTAAGGCTTTGTTATTTTTTTAGCAAAGCACTAGTTAAAGGAATCGTCAGTATATTATAATATTAGATATAAAAACGTAAAATATTTAAAAACAATATAAAATATTAAAAAAAACAACAGAAAATGAGGGGATTATAAATGGAAGGTAAAAAAGTTGACACGATTTTTAAAGCAGAGCAGCAAAATATTAGAAAACACATTAATTCAAGCAACAAGTTCAAAAACAGAAGTATAAAAAGTGAGTTATTGATTACAATGTTATCAATAGCTGCAATTTTAACTTTAGGGATTATATTGTGTGTAAATGTAATGTTATCAAAGTATTATGACAAAGAAATAAATAGTAAAAATGAAATGGTATCAAATCTTATTTCACAAAATGTTTCTGAATTTGTTGACACTACCTACAAGGTTACAGAAGATTTGGCATACAATTCTGAAGTTAGAGATGGAGATAAAGATACTAAGGAAAAAGTATTAAAAGAAACAAAAGAAAGAAATCCATATTTTGAATTATTGTACATACAAAATGATAAAGGAATGCAGACAGGAAGATCACAAGGAGAATTAGCTGATAGGTCTGATAGATGGTGGTTTACTCAGGCAAAAAATTCTTTAGTGCCTTTTGTATCAAAATCATATTATTCAGTTTCATCGAAAAATCCTGTAACATCAATATTCATTCCTTTACTACAAGATAATAAATTTGTTGGGGTAATGGGAGCTGATATTAAGCTTGGAAAATTGCAAGAATTAATAAAAGAAAATTCAGATGAGGAAGCAGGAAGATATTCTTTTATTATAGACAGTGAAGGTGTTGTTGTAGCACATCCTGATGATCAAGTTATAGAGCAGCTTTATAATTACAAAAATCAAACAAAGACAACGGGTGTTAAAGAAGGCAGTCCGAAGGAAGAACCTATACAAATATCTGATGGGTTAAAAGAGATAGTAACACAATTGATGGCAGGGAATAGTGGAAGTATACAATACAAGGAAAATGGACAAAATTATTATGCATCCTATCAAAATATTAAGCTTGCAGGAAATTCTCTTAATTGGTCAGTTATAACAGTACAAAAAGAAACAAGTGCAAAGGCAATTATAAATAGAATAACTCAAATATCAATAGTTGCTGGATTAATAATATTAATTATTGCAGCCATAATAATAATGTATATGGCAGGAAAAATATCAAAACCTTTAAAAGAGATGTCGCAATTATTATCAGTAGCAGCTACTGGAGATTTTACAGTTAAATGCAGCACTAAAGCTAAAAATGAAATAAAGGTTCTAGAACTAAGTTTTAATGAAATGATGAGCAAAATGGCCAATTTATTAACGAGTACAAAGAATTTAACTCAAGATATAAAAGATAGTTCTGTTACATTAACTGATAAAGCCGTGGAAACTTCAACAGTTGCCAAAGAAATAAGTGCTACAGCAGAAGAGATATCGGATGGAGCTGTTAATCAGGCAAATGCAGCAGAAGATGGTGCAAGGCTTGGCGAAAAGATGGATCAAGAATTTAATCAGTTATCGGAAAAAACTAAATTAATGGTTAAGGAAGCAATTAATGCATCTAAAGCTATTGCTAATGGAATTCAAAAGGTTGACGATTTAAAAGAAAAGGCAGAAACTACTGTCAATATTGTAGAGAAAACTCAAGAAAGCATTGAAAGTCTAAATGAAAAATCTAAAAATATTGAAAGTATATTAAAAGCTTTAAATGAAATTTCAGAACAAACTCAATTGCTTGCCTTGAATGCGTCTATAGAAGCTGCAAGAGCAGGAGAAGCTGGTAAGGGCTTTGCAGTAGTAGCAGAAGAAATTCAAAAGTTGTCTCAAGATTCCTCAAATTCAACTAATGATATAGCTAAAATAATTATGAATATAAAGCAGGACATATCAAGTGGTGTAGATGCAATGAAAGAAGTAAAAGAAGTATCAGAAAAACAATTTGTATCAGTAAATCACGTTAATGAAGCATTTACTAAAATTACAGAAGCTACTGATGAGATAACAAACACTATAGAGTATATGGAAGACTTTGTTGGAGTTATGTATAGTAATAACGAACAAGTAGTTAACGCTATAAATAATATTGCTGCGATATCTGAAGAAACAGCAGCATGTTCAGAAGAGGTAACAGCATCAATCCAAACTCAGACAGAAGCAATAACAGATGTGTCGAAAGAGGCAGGAAAATTAAAAGAAAAAGCAGAACTATTAGAAATTGAAGTAAATAAATTCAAAATTTAATGTCAAAATAGGTTGATACTAATAAAAATTTGTTATAAACTATATGAGCGAATGTTAAGTATTCAATGCTCAATACTCAATTACAAATACGTAATAATCATTGACGATTGACAATTGATCATTGGAAATTGATCATCGAAAATTGATAATTAATAGAGGTAAATCAATGGATACATATTACAAGTATAAAAGAAATTTAATTGATGTTTTTTTCATCTTTGTAGGATGCATGATAGCATCTTTAGGAGTAAACTTATTTCTAGTGCATGCTAAGCTGCTAAGTGGTGGTGCTACAGGAATAGCTCTTATTTTAGAATATACTTCTAAAGTGCCATCAGGTATAGTTGTATTAATAATTAATATACCATTAATTCTTTTAAGCTATAAAAAGCTTGATAAATACTTTACAATATATACCACTATAGGAATGCTAAGTTTATCAAGTTCTTTGATTATAACAAAATCAATGTCTCATATATTAAATATGGACAGTGATCCGCTTATTTTTTGTATTTATGGTGGAGTATTGTGTGGTATTGGGTATGGATTAGTATTTTTAAGGCGTGGTTCTACTGGTGGAATGGATATAGTAACCATGTTAATAAGGAAAAAATATTCAAATTTCAACATAGGAAGTTTAGGATTTTCCCTTAACTTGATAATAGTTATAGTTGGAGCAATAATATTTGGCCTACCACAAGCTTTATATACACTTATTTCATTGTTTATCCAAAGTGCTGTTCTTGATAGGATGCTAAAAGGATTTAATAGCAGAAAATTGCTGCTTATTTTGACAAGTAAAGAAAAAGAAATTATCGAATATGTGATAAAGGATTTAAATAGAGGTATTACATCCTTGTTTGCAGAAGGTGAATATACCCATTGCAAGAAGAAAATGCTTTATTGTATAGTAAGTTCGCATCAAATGGTTGAATTAAAAAGTGAAATTCATCATATAGATCCAGGTGCATTTATAACAATTATTGATGTATCAGAGGTAAGAGGAAAAGGCTTTTTAAATATATAGATATAAACAAAACGAAAGCTCCCATAAGAGTTGAATTTATGGGAGCTTTTCTTTTGGAAATAAGCACTAAATTAAAATGAAAAACTTTAGTGCCTGAGTATTATGGGGTACAAATAATATTCTTACCGAAATTAAAAAAACTATTCACCAAAATTAAAATTGACTATCAATAATTGACAATTGCCTCAGAATAAATCATCATCGGGCAAGAGCATGTCTTGAGTATAGTCAAATTCTTGATTTGATATATTATTTGCAACAATAGCATCTGTTGCTGGATTTGGCATATTTACAGGAAAATCTACTCCAGTTGCACTTTCCACATCATCTTGACTTGGATGGTAGTTAGTCCTCATCTTTGGAAGATATGGATTAGTAAAAGCTTTGCTGCTATCATCTCTTACATCAGAGGTACATGGAACTTCTTTTTCTTTATTCATATATAATCACTCCTTGTAGTTAGAATATAAAATTGACTAGTTATAATTGATAACTGAAATTTCAAAGCAATCTTAAACTAATTAGGTATTGCAATAATCAATACTCAATGCTCAATGATAGAGTAAGGTTGACTTCCTTTGGAAATATTTGAGTTTTTAACAACCTTTCTTGAAATATGTAGATTTATATAACTCATAATTTACAATTGAGCATTGACAGCTGATATTTCAGAGTAACTTTAAACTAACAATTAATCATTGATAATTGCTCTAAAATAAGGGGCTGGCAATAGAGCATTGACAATTGCATCATATTAATGAACCAGGCTTAGAATAATTTAAGTCATTTGCACGCTCTATGCTTTCTTCACTTGGTTTGTTATCAGCTTTTGAAGTTGGTAAATACATCTTTTTGATTTTTTCAATATCAGAAGCATCTGGTGCTGATGGGTGAGGATCTGTTAATTTATCCATATCGTAGTTAGGCTCTTCATAAGAAACTTTTTCTTTATTCATAATAAACACTCCTCCTAAACTTAATTTTTTAATTTTTAAAAATTAAAATTTAATAAAAAATAAAAGTTACTAATCAATGAACGCGAAACCTGACAATTTAGTATTAAAAAGTGACAATTGATTAGTTTATATCTTATTATTTGAAAAAAGAAGACCATTAATGCTAGAAATATTTAGATTTTATATTGAAATAGTGGTAAAATAATTACATATGGTGCAATTTAAATTTCTAAACCACAAGCATTTACACAAATTAAAAAATGATTTTAAAAACTATACAACTAAATTTTAATCACAAAAATTAATCATTGAAAATTGAAAATTGCAACATAGATGAATTCAATTTGGAACGAATCAGGAGGAAATTAAATGAATAAAAATATAAAACGTATAATTGCACTTACACTTATTGTTAATGCAACTGCAACAATTTTACCTACAACAATGAATAAATATTTGATGGAAGTACAACAAGTTTATGCAGCTTCATATTCTCCAGATGATGGACAGTTGAAATCAATTAAAGTAAAAACTTTAGATGGAAAATCTTTGGATTTACTAGATGGATATAATGGAGATAAAGTTAAGTTAAGTGATGAAACTGAATATTATATTAAACAAACTGATAAAAGTGATGGAATAAAAATAGATGCAGATGTTGAAGGCAGTGACTACATAGTTAAAATATTTACTTCTGATAAATCTGATGCAACAGCTTATGATCCAGGAGATAAAATTTTAATTGGAAAAGGCGATTCAACTATTTATGTAAGAACTTATGAAGATAAATCAGCTTTTAGAAAAGCCAAAGATGTTGATAAGAATGTTGGAAACTGTGAACAAGAGTATAGATTGAATATAAGAAAGACTACTGAAAGTTCTTTTGAAGATGGAGATCAAGATTCTATATATTTAGAAAAACTTGATGTTAGTAAAGGAAGCATAAGCTTTTTAAAGGAAAAAAGTTCATATGATTTGACAGTAGCAAAAGATGTTGATCATATTAATGTTACAGCTGAGCCAGAAAATAGCAATGATAGAGTTAGAATAAATGGAGCAGTAGTTGATTCTAATGACAGATATAAGAAAGCAATAGATTTAGATGAAGGTAAAAATGACATAAAAATTAAAGTTACTGATAGTAAGGATAATCAAAGAACTTATACTTTAACTGTCACTAGAGGTGACGCTTCAAATGCTCAAGATAATATATATTTAGATAATATCACTTTAGATGAGGGAAGTATTGATTTTTCGAAAGATACAAATTCTTATACTGTAGATTTAGATGAATCTGTAAGTAAGTTAAAAATAACTGCACAGCCTGAAGATGATAATGATGTAGTTACTATTAATGGTGATCAAGTTAAGGAAAAAGATGATTTTCAAGATAAAGTTTCTTTAGAAAAAGGTAAAAATGAAATTAAAGTAATAGTAAAAGACGAAGTGAATGATAAAGAAAGAACTTATACCTTAACTGTAAATAGAGGAAAAGTTCAAGATACACAAAATACAGATAAAGATGAAGAACAAACAAATGGCAAAAAAAATGGCTGGGTAAAAACTGATGCAGGGTATAAATATTATGATGAAAATGGAACTGAATACAAGAATAAATGGTTATTTGATAATAATAAAAAGATATATTACTATTTAAATGATAGTGGAGTTAGACAAACAGATTGGTTTAAAGTTAATAATTTATGGTATTTGTTTGACAACAATGGTGTAATGTTAACAGGCTGGCAGAAAAATAAAGAACAATGGTACATGCTAGATAAAACAAATGGTGATATGAAGACAGGCTGGTATAAAGAAACAACTGCAGTTCAAGAAGGCGATAAAACAACTAACGTTGACCATACTTACTATTTGAATGATGATGGTTCAATGAGGACAGGCTGGCTACAATTAGATAATAAGTGGTACTATTTTGATGAAAATGGATATATGCAAAAAGGCTGGGTAGTATATGCTAATTCAAAATATTATTTAGATTATGATGGAACAATGGTAACTGGAACAAAGAAAATAGATGAAAAAGAATATAAATTCACAGAAAGCGGTGTGCTAATACTTTAGCACAATGCTTAAACTGATGTGGTGATTCGACGAAATCAAATACATTTGTATTACACAGGACTATGAAAATTTCGCTGAAAGCACTAAGAGAAAGCTTGCACCAATTTTGGCTTGCTCCAATCTTCGATTTGACAAGCTAAAATGGAACAAGCTTTCGCTAAGAGCTTTTAGCAGCGAAATTTTCAAATGCCTGCTGCACACAAATGCATTTGATTTCTGGTCTAAATATACATTGAAAGTTTAACTAATATGCAAAAATATAAAAATGTAAATAACATCCCATTAAGAACCTTCAGCAGCTTATTTTCAATGCCTACTGCACAAAAATATTTATAATTTTTAGTGAGAATAGTCACTTAAAGTTTAGAAACAAGTAATGATGTGAATTTGAAGAAGACAAATACATTTGTATTACGCAGGACTAAGAAAATTTCGCTGAAAGCACTAAGAGAAAGCTTGCACATATTCTAGTTTGTTCCAATCTTCGATTTGACAAGTTAGAATGGAACAAGCTCTCCATGATTGTTGACCATTGTAACAGAATATTTATAAAAAATTAATATTTATATAAGGAAAAATTAAGAACTATGGAGTATACTTAGAATAAATATACTCTATAGTTTTTTTATTTATATTCAAGAAAAAATATGCTATAATTGCATAGAGTAATTAAAACCATGTAAAAAGGTGATGGTTGTTCTGGTACATTCGATTAAATTAATAAAATTACAAAGAGCATAACTACAAAAGATGGAAAGTGTAAGTTTTAAAAAGAAAATAAAGTTAAAAAAATATAAATTGATCAGGATTTTAAAGGAGGATATACATGCATAAAAAGATAAAATATATAATTGCTGCAAGTCTAGTGATTAGTGCAGTGTCAGGCTTTTTGCCAGCAAATAATTTTAAAATGGGAGCTACAGAGGCCTATGCAGCTACTTATAAGGCTGCAAGCACTGGGGAGTTAAGTTCTTTGGCTTTAAATTGGAATAGTGGAAAGAGCGAAATTAAACTTAGAGATAGTTACTCAGGAGACGAGGTAGATTTAACTTCAAAAAATGAATATTATGCTGAAGTTCAAGGTATAAATGTATTGAATATAGCAGCAGAAGTTAAAGGAAGTGGATATGTAGTTAAGGTATTTACTTCAGGTAGCAAAACTGAGGAAGGAAAAGATGTTGGAGATGACATTAAACTTAATTCAAATTACAAAACTATTTACTTAAGAACATATAAGAGTGAAGATGCGTATAAAGAAGCTTATAATAATGGAGATGTAAGTGATTCTGTTAAGACTTATATAATCCATGTGAAAAAGGAAACAACATCATCTGACACAGAGCAAGATAGAGAATATGCTTATTTAGATGGAATTCATTTAAGCGATGGACATATTGATTTTTCAAAAAGTCAAACAGATTATAGTGTAAATGTGGATGAAAATGTTGATACCTTGACTGTTAGAGCAGAGCCAGACGATGATGAAGATTATATAAAAATAAATGATGAATCTGTTGATAAAGATCATGATTTTGAAACAACAGTTAAATTGGACAAAGGAAATAACACAATAACAATATATGTTGAACATGATGATGAAGATGAAACTTATACACTAAATGTTTATAGAGGAAAGAAAGACACAGCAACTACAAGTGGACAAACTTTCACAGTACAAACTGAAGGAAATACGCTTAACGCATGGCAGAGATTTGATGGAAAATGGAGATATATAGATGGTACAGGAACAGTTAAGAAGAATCAATGGTGGTTTGATACAAATACTGGAATAAGATATCATTTGGATGAAAATGGATATAGGACTATAGGCTGGTATTCAGAAAATGGCAAATGGTATCATTTTAATGATAATGGTGAAATGCAAACTGGCTGGGTAAGCGTTAAAGGTCAATGGTATTTCTTAGATGTGAGTGGAGTAATGAAATTAGGATGGCTAGGAGATTCTTCTGGAAATTGGTACTACTTGGATGGCAGCGGAGCAATGAAAACTGGCTGGGTTGAGAGTTCAGATGGAAAATGGTACTACCTAGATGCAACAGGAAAAATGGTTAAAAATTCAGTTGTTGAGGGAAATACCTTAGATAGTAATGGAGCAATGGCGTAGCAAGGAAAAATGATAAATTGTCAATGCTCGATAATCAATTGAAGTGGCAATCATTGGCCATTGATAATTGACAATTGACAAATAAAAGTGGAGGGAAGAACATGAGTAAAAATGTAAAAAGAATAGTGGCATTAGCGTTGGCTGTAGGAAGTATTTCGGCAGCAGCACCAGCTACAAGTGTAAATTTATTAATGGCAAAGGCATATGCATCAGATACAAACGATGATGATACCTTTAATAGTTTAAAAATGGAAAGTTCAAGTGGAAGTAATATAAAAATTTATGATAGTAGCAGTTATGATGATAAAGTAGATTCAAAAGATATAGAGCCTGGTGTGACTTATTATGCAAAAACTTCATCAGATACAATTAGTTTTGATGTAGATGGTGTTAATACAAGATATGTAAGAGTATTTAAGAATGATTCAAATTCTACAAAAGGGAAAAAACCTGGAAGTGATATAAGTCTTTCATCAGGAACTAACACAATTATTGTAAGAATATATGATAAAGAACCTGATAGTGATATTAGATATGAAGATGATAATGATAAAGCAAATGATTATAAAATTAAAGTAAAATACACAGGAGATGGTAGTGACAGTTCTGATGACAGTGATAGCTCGGATGATTCAGACAATTCGGACGATTATGATGACATCTATTTAGATAAGCTGTCTATAAATGGAGATGTTATTTCTTTATCTGATTCAAAAACTACATATGATTATAGTGTTGATAGTGATACAGATGAAGCAACAATTAAGGCCGTACCACCAGATGAAGATGAGGACACTGTTACAATTGATGATGATGAAGTAGATAGTAGTGACAAGTTTAAAAAGACTGTTGATTTGAAAAAAGGAAATAACAAATTTAAGGTTGAACTTGAAGATGAAGATGATAATAAGAGAGTTTATACAATAAACATTAATAGAGGAAGTTCTTCAAATGATTCAACTACCACAACATCTACAACCAAAGCTGACTCAAAACCAAGTACAGCAACTGATGTAACATCTACAAAAGTAAGTCAATGGGTGCAAGTTGGTGGAAATTGGCAGTATCTAGATGGAACTGGGAAAATACTAAAGAATAGTTGGGTGCAAAGTTATTACGTAAATGATTATGGAAATATGGTTACTGATTGGTATCAAATTAATGGAGCATGGTATTACTTTGGAACAGATGGAGCTAAAAAGACAGGCTGGCAACAAGTAAGAGGAATTTGGTATTACTTAGATGGTCAAGGGAAAATGTTCACAGGATGGATGAAACATACTGATGGAAAGTATTATTATTTAAATCCTAGTGATGGATCTATGGCGCGTAGTACTAAAATACAAGGATATACTATAGGTGCAGATGGAGCGTGGACGGGAAGATAACTAAGAGAAAAATATACTATTTAGAGAAGATTAAGATGAAAAGGGACGCTTAGTTAATAAGCGTTCTTTTTGATAGGTATATATTGGAGTTGTAAGCTTAAAATTTAAGATAATAAAAGGCTATAGGTATGTAGAAATTAAAAAAGATTATTTATAATTTAAATATTATAGAATAAATTATAAAAATTCAAATATATATTAAAATATTGGTTTATAAATGGTAATATATATATAGGTGAAATTTTGTCTTAATATGTTAGAAAAATAATTTTCATTGAAACAATATATTCAAGGGGGAGCAGATATAATGAATAAAAATATTAAAAAGATAATTGCAATAGCATTTATGTTTAGTGCTTTTTGTGCTAGTATGCCGGCAGCTAGTATAAATTTATTAACTACAAAGGCATATGCGGCTTCAAATTCAAACAAGTATTTTGATATGTTAGAATTATTAAATACAGATGGAGATAACATAAAATTTTATGAAAAAAGTGATTACAAGGAAAATGAAAGAGTGGCACCTGAGGATGTAGAAGCTGATACAATATATTATGCTAAAACTTCAGCAGATACAGTTAGGTTAGATCTGGGTGGAGTTAGTTCAAAATATGTTAGAGTGTTTAAAGGAAATGATTCTAAGGGGAAAGAGACAAATACTGACATTCGATTGTCAAAGAGTTTCCCAACAACATTAATAACTATAAAGGTATATAGTGAAGTGCCAGCTGATAACATAAAATCTGATGATGATACAAATGTTTTAAGTACATACAAAGTTAGAGTAGAATATACAGGTAGTGATGATGATAAAAGCACATATACAGAGGATTCCCATGCTTATGATAATATATTTTTAAGCAAACTTACTGTAAATAATGAAGATATTCCTTTGTATAAATCTGAAACAACCTATACATACAATGTACCTACTAGCATAAATGAAGCAACAATTAAGGTAAAACCGGAAAATGATGATTATTCAGTACTTATTGATAATCATTATGTAGATTCAGATGATAAATACAAAAAAGATGTAGATTTATATAAAGGTACAAATAAATTTGAAATAGAAGTTAAATATAGCAGTAGTGATTCTTATAGAAAATATACTTTAATAATAAATAGAGGAGATACTGTGACAACTTCAAATACAACAGATACAAACACAAATCAAAAAGCTAATGACAGTACTACTACAAACAGTAAAGTTAATCAATGGGTACAGGCAAATGGAAAATGGCAATATAATGATGCAACGGGAAGTCCAGTAAAAAGAGCTTGGATAGGAAATTATTATTTGCAGGATAATGGAAACATGGCTACAGATTGGCTGAATATAAATGGAATATGGTACTATTTTGGAACAGATGGAGCTAAAAGAACAGGCTGGCAGACAATAGGTGATAAATGGTACTATTTTGATTCTTTTGGTATGATGAAAACAGGCTGGATATTAGATGCGAATACAGGAAAATATTATTATTTAGGTTATGATGGCTCTATGGCTTATAATACAACTGTGGGACAATATAAATTGGGTCCAAATGGAGCGTGGATTAAGTAAGCAATTTTCAATGATCAATTGTCAATGGTAAGTAGTTCCTTCAATTGAAAATTGATCATTGATAACTGACAATTGAAAGGGGAGGAAATGACATGAACAAAAATATAAAAAGAATGATTTCTATGACTCTTGTTTTAGGAGTTCTTAGTGTAGTAGCGCCAGTAACTAATTTCAATTTTATGAGTATAAAAGCATATGCTAATTCAGCTGATGGCGTAACAAAATTAAAGGTGAAATCCTCTGGTGGAAATTCTATGACACTATATTCTGATAGTGAGTGTGAGCATTCTGTTAATTCTAGCGATGATCCTGGAACTTATTATGTTAAAACATCTTCGGATTCGGTGGAAATAGATATGGATGGACCAAATGAAGATTATGTAAGAGTATTTGACGATACATCGAGTTCAGCTAAAGGTAAAAGAATAGGTGCTGCAATAGGTTTATCAGATTCAAAAACTATTGTTGTGAGAGTATATAGTGAAAATCCTGGATCAGTTAAGTATAATGATAAAACTAATGTTATTAGTGAATATAGAGTTAGAGTAAAATACACTGGAACTGTTGATGAAGAGAAAGATAATGTTTATTTAAAGGATATTACTGTAAGTAGTGGAGAGATAAGTTTTTCTAAAAAAACTTATACTTACAATGTAAATGTGGCAGAAAATATTGATAAAATAACAATAGGTGCTAGGCCTGATGCTGATACTAATGATTATGATAATTATAAAGTAAGGATTGATGGAACTAAAGTTACTAATGATGATAAATATAAAGAAGAAGTTTCATTAGTTAAAGGTAAAAATGAAATACAGATTGATATTGAGGATGATGAAGATAATTCGAGAACCTATACCTTAAATGTTTTTAGAGGAAATGATGCTACAAGTAATAATTCTAATAACAATCAAGCTGTAAACAATACAAATTTGGATGCTGATGGGAATAAGGTTACAGATTTGAAAAAAGTAGATGGATTGTGGTATTACTTTGGACAAGATGGTATGAAGAAAATAGGATGGCAGAAGATAAATGGAAGCTTGTATCATTTTGATAATCAAGGAATAATGCAAATTGGATGGATGAGAGACATTGATGGAAAATATTATTACTTGAATAGTAATGGAGTTATGGCAAGTAATACAACAATAGGTGAATATAAATTAGGAGCAGATGGAGCTAGAATTGAATAGCAACATTAAATGAATTTATTTTGGGAGTATTCGAAAGAGTACTCTCTTTTTTATGTTTAATTATCTTCAAAAAATATACCTCATTCAATAGAAACTTTAGCTATAGAGGTTAATAGGGAAGAAAAAGATATTAAATTAGCCTTAGATACATTTATAAAGTTAGAAATGGTAGAACTTACAGGTAACAAAGTTTATAGGATAAAGAATTTTGCAAAGCATCAGAATATTAATGTGGATAAAAAAGTGGAAACTAAAAAAGGTGAAGCTGAAAATACTAAAGAGGTTAATGAAAATGATGAATTCAAAAAAGAAGATAATTTAAAGCATGTAGATACAAATAGAAAGGAAAACTTAAAGGCAGAAGATAATATAAATGTAAGAAATGAAAAGGCTGTTGATTTAGAAATTAATAATGAAAAAAATAATGGAGATATGGAAAAGCAGATTAGGGGAAAGGAGAATAAGTATGATATTAATATAGGTTTAGAAAATAAAAAGTCTAGAAAATCTAAAAGTCGGAGGAAAAATAATATAATTAGTGATTTTGAGGATAATACAGATGAGGAAGTATATGAATTTGTAAGTGGAGATATAGAAAATACACTGAAGAAAGGAGAAAGAATTGTTGGAGCGTGGAAATTTTAGGGACAATTATCAATGAACAATTATAAGTTTAAGCTGGATGCAATTGAGTATTGAAAACTGGTAATTGACAATTGTTAAAAAAGGTCCCAAAAATGATTTTTATACTTGTATTATATAATGTCACTGAAGGATATAAAAGGAATGCAAGGAATGTTAAAAAATAATTTCCAATATATTTGAAAAGGGACCGAAAGTAATTTACTATATTGTATTATATAATGCAAATGTAGTAATAAAAGGGTACAAAATAAAATAAAAGTTTATTTAGAAAAAATAAAAAAAAATTTTAGAAAAGTACCCAAAATGAAATTTTGGTTTGTATAGTTTAATGACAACAAAGGGATTACTTGGGATAAAAGTAAATAGGGTAAAATATCAGTTATTTTATGTACAAATTAAATGTAATGTGGTATACTGTCATAATGAATGTGAATTTGGTACAAATTACATATGAAATTAATTGTTGATTATAATATTTGTGCAAAATATACATTTACAAGCATTATATAACTTTACATGGTTGTACAAAAATGCTATAATTTATCTGAATTTTAAAATTTAGGAGGAAAGAAAACGATGTTTAAAAGAGCAAATAAAATTACATCATTATTAGTAGCTGCAGCTTCTGTTGCTACAATGGTTCCTGCATACGCTGCAGACGTTAAAAAAGTAGATTCACAAGATGGTACTGTTTATAATGCAGTAGCATACAAAAATGGTACAGCATATATCGATGGAGAAGTTAACGATACAGATGCTGGTTACTACTACAAAGATGGTAAATTCACTGAATTAGATAACGTTGATTCAGGATCAGAAGTTGCTGCTTTCGGTTCAAAATATGCTAAAATCGATGACGGTAAAGACTACAATGTAGATTTAGAAGCTGGTAAAGTATTAGATTCAGACATACCAGGAGATACTGAAGACGATGCTGCTTCAGCTTTAAGAAAAGAAACTAAAGATGCAGACAGATACGATGCTACAGGAAGTATTTCTGGTGTATTTGCAAGAGATGTTATTGCAGATTTAGCAGTAATTCCAGGAGCTAAATTTACAGATAACTGGTATTCAACAAAATTATATACAAAAGCAGGTCAATTTATAACTGACAATAATGCTGTTTCTTCTTCAACTATATTTACTGATATGAAAGGAAACTTCATTGATGCAGATTATAACTTAGGAAAAATTAAAGTAGAGGCAACTCTTGCTGGTGCATCTTCTACTACTAGTGCATCTGTAACAATTGAAAATTCAAAGGATGATTATAAATTAAGAGTTGATGGTGATACTTATGCATCAGTTAATGGTAGAGCAATATTAGGACAAGATAAAGATTACATCTATAGATTAGCAGATATTACAGTATATGTAAAAACAACAAGCTTATCAAGTGACAAAGTAGCTGAAATCAATGGAAAAGACTTTGTATTAGATGGTACAAGCGGTAGCTATTCAACTAAAACACTTACTGTTATCCAAAAAATATCTAAAAAACAAGATTCAGGTTCAGTTGATGATGGAAAATATGCAGCTAATGTATATAACTATGTAATTGGTAATGATTCAGGTAATGTTGGAGATGATAAAGGCTATGCTGATTTAGCAGAAATGGCAAACACTCAAGCACAAGTTATTGGTGGAAAATTAGTTTTATTTAATGTAGAAAATGCATCAACTGCAAGTTCAGGTCGTGCTGAAACTGTTTTAGTTCAAGCTGCTACATTAAAGCAAAAAAATGGTTACTATTATACTGATATCGAAGATTCAGCAAATACAACACCAGAATTTAGTTCAAAAACTAATAAAACAGCTATAGATACAGACGTTGATGGAAATATCTATGTATTAGATGGTGGATATATCAAGAAATTTGATGGTACTGATGATTGGACAAAGATCTACAAAGTAGATGGTTCTTTCGATGCAATATCAGCTTATGACAAAGATAACATGGTTGCTTGGAGCCAAGCTGATGAAGTTTACTCAGTAATCGGTGGAAAATCTGATGATGGTAAGAAAGACGACGGAACAACTACAACAACTCCAGCAGCAGCTGGTTGGGCTAAGAACACTGATGGATCTTGGTCATTCAACAAAGCTGATGGAACTAAAGCTACTGGTTGGTATACAGATACAACTGGAACTTGGTACTACTCAAATGCTAATGGAATTATGTTAGCTAATGCTTGGGCTCAAGATTCAGCTGGAGCTTGGTACTACTTAGGTGGATCAGGTGCTATGACAGTTAATGCATGGGTTCAATCTGGTGGAAAATACTACTACGTTGGAGCAACTGGAGCTATGTTAGTTAACACTACTACTCCTG
Source organism: Clostridium sp. YIM B02555 (assembly GCF_022320955.1). Lineage (NCBI taxonomy): Bacteria > Bacillati > Bacillota > Clostridia > Eubacteriales > Clostridiaceae > Clostridium > Clostridium sp. YIM B02555. The sequence continues at coordinate 164,291 of NZ_JAKJJY010000006.1, forward strand.
ATGGTTACTGGGTAGGAGCAGACGGAGCTTGGGTTTAATCTTAAGTTTAAAGTTTGTTAAATAAAAGAAGGACAAGGCTATGCCTTGATCCTTCTTTTTTCAATTGTCACTGATTATTGGCCAAGGGTCAATTAGGTGTAAAGTTATAATTTCACTGAGTTAAAAATTTATCATTGCTGCTCATTTTCTTTCCAACAATTCCACTTAAAATCTTACATATCTCTTTACAATCTTGGAGTATTTTTAAAATATTATTATCCTCTAAGATTTTAGACTGTATAATAAGCTCTAGTTAACATTCACTTTTATTAGCTTCTCTCAATGCAAGATTCATCTTATATATAAACTCAGTCTTAATAAGACTTAATAACTTCCTTGATATTAGCAACAACACTAGTACCAGAACGCAGCAATTGCTTTGATAAAACAAATTCTTTATTAAAGACTAGAGTTTTATAAATATCTATAATCTCAAGAACAAAATATTAATAATAACATTACTATAAATAACCATTACTCCAAGCGTAAATAATTTACAAATGAATACTGAAGATATTAACAACTTGCTCAATAACTAATCATTGAAAATTGACCATTGCACTATCATCCTTGCCTCAAAATAAAGTTAATAAACAAAAAAGAAACCACCATTTCAGCGGTTTCAAAATATTATTTAACAGATTTTAATCTAGCAATACAGCTAGCTATTTTATCATGCCGAGCTTATCTTCAGCAGAATGCCACAATGCTCTTAAAATTTGTGTATGATCATCTACTTTAGTTTCGAGTCTATCAAATTTTACATCAAGATTTATAATTTTAAATTCAAGTCTTTTTAAAATATATAAGACTTCATTGTTCACGTATTTCGCCTTGCGTATCAAATAGGTTAATGTTATTTATTAAACTATACGTATACGTACATGAGACTGATAACTAGAAAATTGTGTATTGTTTGAATTAATCGATTATGTGTTGAAAACTATTGACAGTTGCAAATAAAAAAGGAGACACCGAAGCGCTCCTTTTTAGTTAATTATCTCTTGCACTAAAATACCATTAATTGATAATTGCTTATTTACTAAGCTTGTGTAGTGTCTCTCTGTTTATGAAGTTCAATGCAACTCCAACACCAAACACTATCCAAAATACAGGAGCAACACTTACTACTGTATCATTGAAGAAACCGGTAACTAAGTATCCAAAAACACCTAAAGATGTAATAGCTCCAAGCATTTTTTGTTTATCCAAATCATAATTTTCTTTGAAAGCATACAATTTGAAACTATCAACTAAATAAGTAATTGTTATGATTAAAAATGCTAACAATGCTATCACTCCATAGTTAAGCGCCATCTGTAAGTAGAGATTATGTGCTTTATCAACAGTTATATTTGGAGTATCAAGAGCATAATATTTAGCAATTAATTCGCCTTGTGGAAATACAAATGGAAATGTATCCGGACCATTTCCTAATATGAGGGTATTTTTAAGTAATGGAATAGACCTTGACCAAATATATCCTCTGGCAGAACCTAGTTTTTCTTTTCCTTTAAAACCAAAGGTTTCAGGATGTTGTAAATCTATAAATTTCTTTGTACTCATGTCCATAAGATGAAATATTTTTGCATCATTTAACTTAAATAAAAATCTTGGTTGATTATCTATATTTAAAAGTAAAGTGTCAGCCATAATTGACTTGTTATCAAGTTTTCCAAAAGCAAAAGTGAAATTTTTAAAAGCTTCATAGTTAGTGGTTAATACTTTTCCGTTTAATGCATATGGAATAATTTCGTTTTTTGAATTTTTAAATACTGGATTACCAGTTTCATAGGTTATTTTCAATGTGTCAGCATTATTTGGTAGTACTATTTCTGTTGTCGAACCTTCATATTTAATATCTTTTATAGGAGTATGATCTGTATAATCAAAATCACTTGTGCTTTTAAAAATTTCAGAAATATCAGAAGTTAAAGTTGGAAGCCTTCTAAGTATTGATCCGTGAGAAGCGAAATTAACACCAACCAATATCACGATCAATGATAAAAAGCCAATTAAAAGCTTCTTCCAATGATATTTTGAATGTTTTTTAATAGGTTTCCAGAATAATATTAAACCAAATATAAGAGAACCAAAAACACCAACTAAACCTGAACGTGCAGAGCTTCCAAATAATAGCCAAAACGAAAGCAATGTTCCTATAAAAGATAAAATCTTATATAAAATTTCATCTTCAAATATCGTATAACAAAATAAAATTGGTAATACAATAGAAACAAAACTCCCCATGTAGTTATAGTTAATAAAGGTACCGTAAAGTGTGTGCTCTTGAATCGTTGGAGTTAAATTCCCAGTAGTCTTTAAATATTCACTAGGTACAACCATGAGTTTACCAAGAGGTGTTGCAATTAGGTCTTGTCCAATGTATTGAAATAATCCCAAGAATGCATTAATAAATACTATAATTAATATTGGAATTATAATATATTTATAATTATTAGTATTTTTAAAAGTATAAATTGAATATAAGAAAATGATTAAATAACATGCAATAGTAATAAACCCTTCAGCCCTATCAAACATACCCCAAAAAGAAACTTCTTGATATTTTGAAAAAATTGAAGAAAGGAGTATAAAAAGAAAAAAAACACCAGTTGAAATTAAAATTAAATTAACAACTTTGTCTTTTTTGTTAAAAATTTTCTTAAAAAATACTATACTGAGTAATATTAGTATAATAGAAAAAAACATTAATAAAAAGGCTTTTTTTTGCGAAAATAAATCTACTTGAGTAGTACTGCCCCATATATTAGCTACATTTTCATCAACGTTAACGTTGGTCATCCGAACAATTAAAGGTACAATGCTCAGGATAACTGCAATTGGTAAGAAAAAATTATAAGATTTATCTTTTGAATTATTTCTAAGCTTATCCATATCTACACATCCTAATATAATTATTTTTGTAATTTACACATACAAATATGTAATATTATAGCATCCTCAGCCATTCATTGCAATGAAGCACAAGGAAATGTAAGGTTTTAGTAACAATACTTGCTGATAGTTATCAATAGTCAATTCGGAGAAACTGAATTTTTAAGTATTTCTAATAAGTATTTCATCCAAATACCTAAAAAAACGAAAAAGGTTATAGCAAAATTATATTTTGAGTAATAATGCTTTTTGTAAAAAATCCACATTGCGTTATGAAAATCATATATAACTTTGGTTCTTTTCTTTTTTGAGCTACCACCTTTATAATGAGTTATTGTTGCTTTGGGATAGTATAAAATCTTATATCCAGTTTCCTTAATACGATAGCATAAATCAATATCCTCACCATACATAAAAAAATCTTCATCTAGTAAGCCTGATTTATCAAGTGCTGTTTTTGGCATAAGCATAAAAGCACCCATCAGACAATCAACTTCTCCAACTTCATCTTCTTTTAAGTGTAATGCATCATATTGCCCATACTTTATAGGATTGATTTTATATAATTTTAATAAATAATAAAGTGAAGCTTTAGGAGTTGGAAAGCCTCTTTTGCAAGCGTGATCAAGTTTTCCGTTTGGAAGCACAACTTTGCAGCCTAAAGCACCTAAATTTGAGTTTTTATCCATCTCTGCTAGGCATTGTTCTAAACAATCTTCGTTGATAACCGTATCTGAATTAAGTAATAATATGTATTTACCTTCAGCAGCTCGCATGCCAATATTATTAGCTTTTGCAAAACCTAAATTTGAAGTATTAATAAACACTTTTAATATATTATCTAATATAAGATTAGAAAAAGTTTCTTGCAGCTTTTCAATACTGTCATCTTTAGAAGCATTGTCTATTAGTAGGATTTCATATTGAAATGAGTGCTCTTTTTGAATTATTGACTCTATGGTCTGTTTTGTTAGAGCATAAGTGTTGTAGTTAACAATAATAATAGATAATTTCACGTTTTTCCTCCTTAAGGTGGTATAAAGATACAATGAGCTTATTTCATATCAATAGTATCATTTATAATAATCTTTTCATTATTTTTTAAACCTTTAAATATAGTTTTAAATAAAATGGATATATCCAGCAAGATAGTCCAATTTTCGATGTAATAAATATCATATTCAATTCTTTTTTTTATGGAAGTATCGCCTCTATAGCCATTGACTTGAGCAAGTCCTGTTATTCCAGGTTTAACTTGATGTTTCACCATATAAAGAGGAATTTCATCTTTAAAATTATCAACAAAATGAGGAAGTTCAGGTCTAGGACCTACTAAACTCATATCTCCTTTTAAAACATTAAAAAATTGTGGTAATTCATCAATAGAGAATTTACGAATAAATGAACCAAATTTTGTTTTTCTTGGATCAACATCCTTACTCCAACCAGTTTCTTCAGATGAATTTACTTTCATGGATCTAAATTTATACATAGTAAATAAATTTTTATTCAAGCCAACACGTTTCTGTTTGAAAATAATTGAACCATCTGAAGTAAGTTTGATAATTAATGCTGTAACAAGCATAATAGTGCTTGTACATATAATTAAGAATATAGAACCAAGTATGTCTATAACTCGTTTTGTAAATGCATTTCCTAAGTTATCTAATGGTATTCTTCTAAGATTAATAAGAGGAATGTTACCAATTTGGTCTATGTAAGGCTGACTTGGTATATATTTGTAGGAAAAGGGAATTATGGAAATTTTTGTGCCGCTTTTTTCGCAAGCTGAAACTATATTTTCTAGATATTTAGCATCAGAAATATCTAGAGCACAAACAACTTCATCAGGTTGTGTTTTATCCAAAACTTGGTATAGGTCATTATAATCTCCAAGTTTTTCTCCTTTGAAATCTTTACTATCAGCAACATATCCAGAGTAACTATACCCAAAATGTTTATTCTTTTCAAGAACTTCTAAATACTCATTAGCAACCTCACCAGCTCCAACTATTATTACATGTTTTAAATTTAAACCTCTCTTTCTTAGGTCAGATAAAGTTTTCCTCATTATTAGCCTTTTACTTGTTATCAGTCCGATGTTAACAAAATAAAAGATAACAATAACAAAACGTGAAATATTTCCTAGCTTTAAAGTGAAGAGTATAGACAATAGTATAGCAGTAAGAAGAGTATTTGCCTTAATTATTTGACTACACTCCTTAATAAAAACTTTAGTTCTGAAAGAATGATAAAGATTAAAAAAATTAAATACAATTAAGTTTATTGGAATTATAATAACTGAAAATTGAAAGTATGTAATTAACTTTATATATCCTGAATCAGATGAAAATATATGAAAACGAATAAAGTATGCTAAAGTCATTGATATAAATAAAATTATAATGTCTGAAACAGCATTTATTTTATTTAAAAAATTTTGATTTTCTTTTATCATTTATATCATCCTTTATTATTTATTGAAAATACATAACTATATTATATAACAAAATTGGTAATGTACAATTAATAATTTATGTTTTTTGGGGTAGTGAGTGGAGTATAAAGAAGAAATTCTAAGGATATTCAATAATTTTGATATAATTCAAGTAACTACTATCATATTAAATATGTAAATTTTGTTTATTTATATTTTATAATATGATAAAATCTAATTTGAAATATAAAAGTAAAGGGTATTTTATTCAGCTTAATTTATAGTCAAAAATTAAGTATTGAAAATTTTAATATAAAATTGAGGAAGTGATAATTTTGACAAAAGGTATAATACTTGCAGGTGGAAGTGGTACAAGACTGTATCCTTTGACTATGGTAACATCAAAGCAACTTTTGCCAGTATATGATAAACCCATGATTTATTATCCATTATCGACATTAATGTTGGCAGGGATTAGAGATATATTGATAATATCAACACCAAAGGATTTACCTAATTTTGAAAAATTATTAGGCGATGGTTCAAGATATGGAATCAATTTATCTTACAAGGAACAACCATCACCTGATGGACTAGCTCAAGCATTTATATTAGGTGAAGAATTCATTGGAAATCATAACTGTGCTATGATACTTGGAGATAATATATTCCATGGAAATGGATTAACTAAGCATTTAAAAAAAGCAGTAGAAAATGAAGGTCGTGGAACAGTTTTTGGATATTATGTTGAAGATCCAGAACGTTTTGGAGTGGTAGAATTTGATGAAAGTGGTAAAGCTGTATCTATAGAAGAAAAGCCTAAAACACCAAAGTCAAACTATGCTGTTACAGGGCTTTATTTTTATGACAATAAGGTTTGTGAATATGCTAAAAATTTAAAGCCATCACCAAGAGGAGAATTAGAAATTACAGATTTAAATAAGATTTATCTTGAAAAAGGTAAACTAGATGTAATCACTCTTGGAAGGGGATATGGATGGCTTGATACTGGAACAGTTGATAGTTTAACAGAAGCTTCTGAATATGTAAAAGTAATTGAGACAAGACAAGGTCTTAAAATCGCTTGCTTAGAAGAAATTTCTTATAAGAATGGTTGGATAAATAAAGAAATTTTGTTAGAAAGTGCAGAAGAATATGGGAAAAGTCCTTATGGACAACATCTTAAGAATGTGGCAAATAATAAAGTGATATATTAATTTATAATTAATTGAAAAAGGAATGTTTTATAATGAAATTAATCAAGACAAAACTAGAAGGTGTTTATATAGTTGAACCACAAGTTTTTGGAGATGAAAGAGGTTGGTTTATGGAAACTTATTCTAAAATTAAGACTCCAGAAATAGCTTGTGATTTCGTACAGGATAACCAATCTTATTCTAAAGGAAAAGGAATATTAAGGGGGATTCATTTTCAAAATGGTGAACATGCACAAGCAAAAGTAGTACGTTGTGTCAAAGGAGCTGTACTTGATGTAGCAGTTGATTTAAGAAAAGGATCACCAACTTATAAACATTGGTTAGCGGTTGAATTGTCAGCAGAAAATAAAAAGCAAATATTTATACCAAGAGGTTTTGGACATGGATTTTTGACTTTAACTGATGATGTAGAGTTTGTTTATAAAACAGACAATTATTATAATTGTGAAAGTGATAGAAGCATTAAATTTGATGATCCTGAAATAGGTGTTGAATGGGGAATAGAAGATCCAATTCTTTCAGAAAAAGATAAAAAGGCACCATTGTTAAGGGATAGTGATTGTACTTTTATATATAATAAGTAATTACTAATATAGAAATGAGGATTTAAAGATGAAAATTGTTGTAACTGGAGGAGCAGGATTTATAGGTGGGAACTTTGTTCATTATATGCTTAATAAATATGTAGACTATAAGATTATTTGTGTGGATGCATTAACTTATGCAGGAAATATGGAAACATTGAATTCAGTTAAAAATAATACAAATTTTAGTTTTTATAAATTAGATATAGCAGATAGAAATGCAGTTTATGAGATGTTTGAAAAAGAGAATCCAGATATTATAGTGAATTTTGCAGCAGAAAGTCATGTAGATAGGTCAATTGAAAATCCTGAAGTATTCTTAAAAACTAATGTTATGGGAACTCAGGTGCTTATGGATGCTTGTAGAAAGTATGGGATAAGGAGATACCATCAAGTATCAACAGATGAAGTTTATGGGGACTTGCCTTTAGATAGACCAGAGTTATTTTTTACAGAGGAAACCCCATTGCATACATCAAGTCCATATTCAGCAAGTAAAGCATCAGCAGATTTATTAGTTGGAGCATATTATAGAACTTATAATCTACCTATAACTATTTCAAGATGCTCAAATAATTATGGGCCATATCATTTCCCAGAAAAATTAATTCCGCTTATGATAGCTAATGCATTAAATGATAAGGAATTACCAGTGTATGGAACTGGCGAAAATGTACGTGACTGGCTTTATGTAGAGGACCATTGCAGAGCTATTGATTTAATTATACATAAGGGTAGAGTTGGAGAAGTTTATAATATTGGTGGACATAATGAAAAAACTAATTTAGAAGTTGTTAAAACTATTATACGAGAATTAGGGAAATCAGAGGAGCTTATAAAATACGTTGGTGATCGTAAAGGGCATGATATGCGTTATGCTATAGATCCTACAAAGATTCATAATGAATTAGGTTGGTTGCCTACAACAACCTTTGATGAAGGAATAAAAAAGACTATTAAGTGGTATTTAGATAATAAAGCTTGGTGGGAAAATATAATTAGCGGTGAATATCAAAATTATTATGAAAAGATGTACACCTATAAATAAAGCAGCTATGCTGCAATTAAGATCATTCACCTATAAATAAAGTGCGGAGCACAATAAAGATCATTTTTAGATAAATTAAGCGGGAACAACTATACATTGAAGTCAGCAGTTAAGTTTTAAGGTTATAAGCAGAGGAGAATCTACAGTTGAGTAATATAATTAATGAAGGTAAGAATTTAGAAAAAAATTATAGCAAAGACGATTCTCCATTAGTGTCCATATTAATGGCGGTATATAAACCTAATGAAAGGTGGTTTATAGAACAGTTGATTTCTTTGAATGAGCAAACTTATGAAAATATAGAATTATTAGTCTATGATGATTGCCCAAATGAACCTGTTGATGAGAAGATTTTTGAAAAGTATATTACTAATTTCTCATATACAATAACGAGGGGCATTGAAAATATGGGGTCTAATAAGGCTTTTGAAGAGCTTACTAAAATAGCAAATGGAGAATTATTTGCATATTGTGATCAAGATGATATTTGGGAAAAAGATAAAATAACATTAATGATAGAAAAGTTTTATGAAAAAGATGTAACACTTGTATGTAGTGATCTTTCGATAATTGATGAGAATGGAATGAAGATTGCTAATAGCATAACTGAAATAAGAAAAAGAATTGTATATAAATCAGGTTATAATTTAGCAAAGGAATTGTTAATAACTAATTTTGTAACTGGATGTGCAATGTTGGTTAAAAAAGAGATTGCAAAAAAAGCTATACCTTTTGAAGAAGCATTAATTCATGATCAATGGATTGCTATAATTGCTGCTTTAAATGGAAAAATAGAGTTTATAAATAAAAGTTTGGTTAGATATAGACAGCATAGTTTTAATCAAACTGGAATTTTAAAGGATGTATATGATAAACAATCGTATTACAATAAACGAATTAAGGATTTCTTATACAGATACAAATCTTTCAAAAAGAGAATAAATAATGATGAATTAAAAGAACAAATTAAAGAATCTTTAATTTGGTTAACTGCAAGGGAAAACTATTTTTTAAATCCTAATATTAAGGATTTTAAAATTATGATGAAATATAGAAAAATTCATAAAGTATCTATATTAATAGAGAGTGTTTTACCGATTATACCTGAAAATGCATTTAAGTTTATTATTAAATTAGCACAAAAAGGTATACTTTAAAAGGAGAATAGGATGATTTTAGTAACTGGAGTTAATGGACAACTAGGCTTCGATGTTATAAGAGAATTAAGCAGAAGAAAGATTGACTATTGTGGAATTGCAAGAAAAGATCTAGACATAACAAATAGAAGTGCCGTTTTAAAATATATTTCAGGATTAAATCCAGAGTGTGTAATACATTGTGCGGCATACACCGCAGTAGAAAAGGCAGAAGAAGAGCCAGATGTTTGTTATGAAGCAAATGTTAATGGAACAGAAAATATTGCAAGTGCTTGTAAAAGCATTGATGCAAAGATGATATATATATCTACAGAGTATGTATTCAATGGAAATGGTAGTGAGCCAGTAGAAATTGACCATGATATAAAGCCTCTTTCAGTTTATGGGAAGAGTAAATATGAAGGGGAATTACAAGTACAAAAGTATTTGAGCAAGTATTTTATAGTGAGAATTTCTTGGGTATTTGGAATTAATGGAAATAATTTTGTTAAAACAATGCTTAGACTTGGAAAAGATAGGAGTAGTTTGGATGTAGTGTCTGATCAGGTTGGAAGTCCAACGTATACTTTTGATTTAGCATCACTTTTATGTGATATGGCTGTATCAGAAAAATATGGTGTGTACCATGCAACTAATGAAGGATTCTGTTCTTGGGCTCAATTTGCAGAAATCATTATGGAAAAGGCTAACTTAGGTTGCAATATAAATCATATAACTTCAGCTGATTATAAAAGTAAAGTAATAAGGCCTTTAAATTCAAGAATGTCAAAAAAAAGTTTAATTGAAGCTGGATTTAAATTGTTGCCCAAATGGCAAGATGCTCTAGATAGATTTTTCATAGAAATGAAATTGGAGCCTTAATTTAAGTGTAGAATAAGGAAGCACATGTAACAAATATAATAAACTAAGGAGTATATTAAGTTGAAAAATATGTTAAAAGAAATTTATTTGTTAGTAAAAGATTTAATAAAAAGTCGAAATTTAATATTTGAGTTAGCTAAGAATGATTTTAAAGGTAGATATGCAGGGTCATTTTTAGGAGTAATGTGGGGATTTATAAATCCATTGATTACCATGGCAATATATTGGTTTGTATTTCAAGTTGGTTTTAGGACGCCGGAAATGGAGAAAGTTCCATATATATTGTGGATGATAGCTGGAACTATACCGTGGTACTTTTTTTCAGATGCAGTAAATTTTTCATCAACTTGTTTGATAGAGTATAGTTATTTGGTGAAAAAAGTTGTTTTTAGAGTAGATATATTACCGTTGGCAAAGATAATCTCAGCTTTGTTTATACATATATTTTTAGTTGTGTTTATTTTTGTTATGTTTTTTTTATATGGATATCATTTTGACATACATTACATTCAAATAGTATATTATATTATAGCTACTATATATTTATGTATTGGTATATCGTGGATTACATCAGCATTAGTTGTATTTTTAAAAGATTTTAGTCAAGTGATTCAAATTTTATTACAATTTGGATTCTGGTTGACGCCAATATTTTGGTCATATAAGATGATTCCAGATAACTTATTAGTGTTTTTTAAGTTAAATCCTATGTATTATATAATTTCTGGATTTAGAGACACATTTATTGAGCATGTATGGTTTTGGGAAAGATATAATCAAACTGCATATTTTTGGATTGTATCAAGTCTAATATTCTTAGGTGGAGTCTTATTTTTTAGAAGACTTAAACCACATTTTGCAGATTTGCTATAAGGAGTACAGAGATGAATATAATTGAAGTAAATAATCTGAGTAAAATATATAAGTTATATAATAATGTTAATGATAGACTTAAAGAAGCAATAAATCCTTTTAGTAAAAAACAGCATAAAGAGTTTTATGCTCTAGATAATATTTCATTTACAATGAAAAAGGGTGAAAATGTAGGTATTATTGGTAAAAATGGATCGGGAAAATCTACATTACTTAAAGTGATTTCAGGTATTTTAACTCCATCAAAGGGAGATATTCAAGTTAGAGGAAAAGTAGCAGCATTATTAGAACTTGGTGCAGGTTTTAATCCTGAATATACAGGGCTAAAGAATATATTTTTAAATGGAATGTTAATGGGATATACAAATGAGGAAATGCAAGAAAAATTAGATGATATAATCTCATTTGCAGATATAGGAACATTTATAGAACAACCGGTAAAGATGTATTCAAGTGGAATGTATGCTCGATTAGCTTTTGCGGTAGCAATAAATGTTCAACCTGATATTTTAATTGTAGATGAAGCTTTATCTGTTGGAGATATGGCTTTTCAACATAAGTGTATGAATAGAATGAAAAAAATGATAGAATCTGGAACTACTATACTATTTGTAAGTCATGATCCAGCTGCAGTAAAAAGTTTATGTAATAGATGTATATATCTTAAAAATGGGGTAATACAAGCAGACGGAGAAGCAAGAGAAGTAACGGATATGTATTTGAGGGACTTAAGAACAAAGGTTTATGATATAAAAACTGAAATTCAAAATACAGGAGACGAAGATTTAGAAAACAATATTGAAGATGATTTTATTATAGATGAAACTCTAGATGAAAAAGTTAAAGATATTAGATATGGCAGTGGTGGTGCTAGAGTTAGATACTTTGGAATGTTTAATGAAAAGGGTGAGCCAGCTACCCAATTTGAATTTAATGAACTTATGACGTTTAAAATAAATGTTGAATTATTTAAAGATGTAGAACATTTAAATTGCTCATTATTAATAAGAGATAAAAATGGCGTAGATATTACAGGCACTACATCGTTTGAAGAAGGGATTAAATTTCCTAAATTAGAAAAAGGAGATAAGGTAACAATAGCATTTAAAGCTCCTAATTTATTAAAACATGATATGACATTTAGCGTTGGATTATCTATTAATGATACAATATCTTTAGAAGAACATGAGGTATTAGATGTGATCGATTTGGCTTATAGCTTTAAGAGTGTTTACAATAATAAGAGGCCTGTATGGTATTCGTACTATCAAGCGTTTGATATTAGTTATGATATTTTAAAGTTGAAATAAAAAAAATTAATTATTAAAGGAGTTGTATTTATGGGTACATCTAATTGGCAAAACATATCATTATGCGTAGACCTTATAAAAACAATTAAGCCTAAATCTGTATTAGATATAGGGGTTGGATTTGGAAGATGGGGAATTCTATGCAGAGAGTTTTTAGACGTTTGGGAAGGACGTATATTTAGAGAAGCTTGGAAAACAAAGATAGATGGAATAGAAATTTTTGAAAAGAGCATAGATAATTATCATAGAGATTTTTATAATAATATATATATTGGAGATGCATATGAAATTGTAAATGATAATTTTAATAAATATGATTTGATAATTATGGGGGATGTTTTAGAGCATTTTGATAAGGAACAAGGCAAAGAATTATTAAATAGATGTATACAGTATGGAAGTAATGTAATGTTAAATGTACCATTGGGAGAACACTGGGAGCAAGATGCGCTCTATGATAATGAATACGAATGTCATAGGAGTATTTGGACCGAAGAAGACTTGGATAAGTTACCATATGTAAGAAAGAAAATTTTAAAAGACTATATTAATAGGGAATTTGCTACGTATGTATTTACTAAACAAAATGTTTTTGAAAACAATCTAAAAAACGTCAATATTATTAAGAAAGAAAAGAATATTATGGAGATTGAAAGTGAATTATTAGTAAAAAATAATAAAATCCAGAATAAAATTTTTAGTAGTATAGAAAATGAGTATAAAGAATGTATAAAAGCTGAAGAATTAAATATCAAAAATTCTAAAGATAAAATAAGATTAACTATCGAAGTAATAGAAGAGAAAAATGAAGGATCAAAAGCTAATGAATGTTGGATATATTCAATATTTAGTGATGAAGTTAAAGTAAAAGATTTAGGGGAAATTGAGCAAAGTGGAGCATGGGAGTTGAGATCAGATGTTGAAGCTTTGACAGGAGAATTATTAGTAACATCAAGTATTAACGCTAGTATTAGTTTCGATATAATTGGTAAAAAGTTATTTTTAAAATGTTTAAAACATCCATGGAGTGGAATTATAATAGTGAAAAAGGATAACATAGTGTTAGATAAGATAGATCTTTACAATGAAGAAAGCAAAATTGAAAATATTATTATAGAAATTGAAGGAAATGATTAAGAGTGAATATATGCATAGTTTCAAGAGAATTATATCCATTCCAGAAATCTGGAATAGGTGTGTATGTTTATAGTTTAATAAAAAATTTATGTAAAACTAATAACGTATATTTAATTACGGAAATGCGAGAAGAAGATATAGATTTTGTTTTTGAAAGCAATAATGTCAGAGTTTTTATGGCGAATTGTAATGAGTATATAGAAATGAATTTATTTAATAATTTTAATTCGGCTTACTCATATGCAGTATATAATAAAATAATTGAAATTAACGATACTGAAGTAATTGATATAATTGAATTTGCAGATTATTTTGGAGAAGGATTTTTTACAATATTAAATAAAAAAATTTTTCGAAGTTTAAATGAGGTGCCTATAGTTCTAAAATTACATACACCTTCGCTGGAGTGTAGTATTTTTAATGATGATAAAAATATTGATTATGATGTAACTAGTCAAGAGGATTTCTGTATAGAAAATTCAGATTATGTTTATGCAATAAGCCATGCTATGAAAGATATAGTTGGTAAAAGATTGGATATTAAAGATGTAGAAGTAGTGTATAATTTTACAGGGGTTAATGAAGTAGAAAAGGTTAATGAAGTTTTAAAAAATGAAAGAAAAACAATATTGTATGTTGGTAGAATAGAGAAAAGAAAAGGAGTAGACTTATTAATAAATTCTGCAATAGAAATACTAAAAAAATATCAAGATGTGGAGTTTATATTGATAGGCAAGGATACATCATACTCTGATTCTAATTCATCAATGGTTGAACATTTAAAAGGATTTATTCCAGATGAGATTAAAGAGAGAGTTAAATTTATTAAACCAATGGATAGGGAAAAGCTTCAGAAATATTATGCTAGTGCATATGTTTCAGTATTTCCATCTATATGGGAAGGATTTGGGAATGTATGTATAGAAGCTATGTCATGTGGAAGTCCGGTAATTGTTAGTGATTCGGGTGGTATGATGGAGATAATAAATAATGGGGAGTTTGGGCTATCTTTTGAAAGTGGAAATATAATAGATTTATCTAGAAAATTAGAATTAATTATTAAAAATTTAAATAAAAGAGAGAAGCTTAAAGAGAAATCTTTAGAAAGAGCTAAATTCTTTTCAGACAGCAAAATATATAATGATCAAATGAAATTTTATAATAAAGTTATAATAGATTATAAACGTGAAAATGTTAATAGCAAATTAGAAGAGGGATCCACCAACTTTATATTTAAAAATTGGTTAAATGGCATAAAATATCAACAGCAGTATTATGATGAGATTAAGCGGGTAACAAAAGAATGGAATAGAGAAGTTGAATTATGTAAAACTTTGAAAATAGAATTAAACAGAGTCCTTTTAGAATGGGAAAAAGAAGTAAAAAATAATCGATTATTAAGAAGTGAATTGATTGATAAAGACACTGAAATATCAAAGAAAAGTGAAGAATTACAATTTGAAATTAAAGAAAATGAAGAACTAATTAAAAAAAATGAAGAACTAATTAAGAAAAATGAAGAACTAATTAAAGAAAATCAGTTCTTAAAAGAATGTATAAATAATAAAAAATGGCTATTGAAAAAGTTAGTGAGTAAAGGGGATAAGCAATGAAAATTTGGTATTTAACAAGTGAATTTCCACCTGATTTTGGTGGAGGAATAACTATGTACATAGAAAACGCTGCTAATATGTTCAGCGAAGCAGGACACGAAGTTACTGTTTTAGTAAGAGATAGCAATGGTAGCAGTATAAAACAAACTAAAGATAACTTAAGAGTGGTTAGATTTCTTCACATGGAAGGAGAATATTATAGCTATTTAGGATATTGGGCTGCTTTATCGTATCAATATGCAGAGGAAGTTCTAAAACTTATTGATAAAGATGGAAGTTCTCCAGATATAATTGAAGTTCAAGATTATAATGCCTTAGGCTATTATTTAATGCAAAAAAAATACGAAAAAGATGAAAGATTAAAAAATGTAAAAATTGTTGTTCATTTACATACACCAACCTTTGAATTATCAAGAATTAATCAATTAGCAAGATATAAATTCCCGATATACTGGTTAGGACAAATGGAAAAATTCTGTATTAAAGCAGCAGATGCCATAGTAACTCAAAGCGAATTTTTGAAAAGCCATATACAACCTTTTGCAGTAGAGCAAGATATTAAAGTTATACCATTGCCATATAAATTTAATAATATCTATGCAAAACCGAAAGCAATTGAAAATGAAGATAATAATCTGTTATATATGGGAAGATTAGAATATAGAAAAGGTATTTTACAATTATTAAAAGCAGCAGATAATTTATGGAATGAAGGTTTGGATTTCAAGTTAACACTGCTTGGAGGAGATACGTTTTTTAGTCCTAAACAAAAAATGATGGGAGATATAATTAGGGAAAAATATAAAAAGAGGATAGAAGAAAATAAGATAATTTTTAAAGAACCAGTTCCACCAGCTCAATTAAATGCAGAAATATCAAAATTTAAAAGTGTCATAATACCATCATTATATGAAAATTACCCGTATAATTGTTTAATATCTATGAGCCAAGCAAAACCGGTTATAGTATCAAAAAGTGGTGGACAATCTGAAATGGTGGGAGAGTCAGATAAAAACGGATTTATATTTGATTGGGATATTGAAGGTAGCTGTGAAGATACTATAAGAAAAGTTCTAAAAATGGAAAATGAAGAATTGCAACAAATTGGATTGAATGGGTATGATAGAATCAAAAAACTTTGCGATATAAGTGAAAATATAAAAATAAGAACAGAATTTTTTGATAATATACTAAATAGTAAGAAAGAAAATGAGAGAATGTATCCAGTTAGTGATTCTATACCACCAAGGGTAGATGAAAAAATAAATGAAAGCGGGCAAAAGGGTCTGTTGTCTATTATTATACCATATTACAATCTTGGCGAATATTTACCAGAAACATTAGAAAATGCTCTATCAATAGATTATGATAACTACGAGATTATAATTGTAAATGATGGAACAAATGATGAAAATAGCATTAAAGTATTAGATGAGATAAGAGTGAGGTCTAATCCTAAAATTAGAATTGTAGATATACAAAATGGAGGTCTAGCAAATGCTAGAAATGTAGGAGCTAAAGAAGCTAAAGGTGAATTTATTGCCTTTTTAGATGCTGATGATCTTATATCTTCAGATTTTTATGGAAAAGCTATAAAAATGCTTAATTCATATGATAATATATCATTTGTTTATAGCTGGGTAAGATATTTTGGTGGTACAAGAGGTGTATGGCCAACGTTCAATACGGAATTTCCATATTTCTTAGGAATGAATATGCTAACAGCCTTTGTTGTAGTAAGAAAAGTTGACTTTATTAAGTATGGATCAAATCGTAAAGAAATGGAATACGGCATGGAAGATTATGAAGGCTGGGTTTCTATGTGCGAGAATGGATGCAGTGGAGTAAGTATTCCTGAAACACTAGTTCAGTATAGGGTAAGAGCAGAATCAATGTCAAGGCAGTTTAACAGAGACATGGTTATTTATTTACTTGATAAATTATCTTCTAGTCATCCTAAATTGTTTGAAAAGCATGGGCTTGAAATATATAATTTAATAATTGCAAATGGACCTGGATATTTGTGGAATAATCCTACTTTTGAGTATCCAATTGTAGGACATTTGGTATCAGAAAATGTTAGTGAAGATAATGTGGAGAATAACAAGCAAAAATATGAATTACTTAGAATTGTAGAGTCAAAGATGGGATCTAAATTAATTAAAATGATGTTTAAACTTAAATTAAATAGATTAATAAAGTAAGAAAGAGAGAAATATATGAATTGTCTGGTTTTAGGTGGAACAGGTTTTATAGGAACTAATTTATGTCAGAGGCTTATTAAAGAGGGGCATAAAATTAAAGTTTTTGCCAGAAATAATTTCGATAATAGCATAATTAATTTTAAAAATATTGAATTTATTCAAAGTGAATTTAATGAATATGTAGACTTTGAAAAATGTCTAGATAGTATAGATATGGTATTTCACTTAATTAGTACAACAGTACCTAGTACATCAAATGAAGATAGAGTATTTGACTTGTATTCAAATGTAATTCCAACTTTAAAATTATTAGATGCTTGTGTGAAAAAAAATATAAAAAAAATAGTTTTTCTTTCTTCTGGAGGAACTGTATATGGTATCCCTAAGGAAATACCTATAAATGAAGAACATCCAACTAACCCTATTTGTTCATATGCAATTCAGAAACTGACTATTGAAAAGTATTTACATTTTTACTTTTGTCAATTTGGATTAGATTACTCAATTATAAGATTATCTAATCCTTATGGAATTGGTCAAGTTGGAAATAGGGGACAAGGCGTTGTACCTATTTTCATGAATCACATAATGAAAAATGAACCAATTACAATATGGGGAGATGGATCTGTAACTAGAGATTATATATATATAGATGATGTTAGTGATGCCATAACAAGAATAATGAATTATTCAGGCGAAACTAGATTATTTAATATAGGAAGTGGCTATGGACTAACATTGATAGATGTTGCTAATAAGATAGCGGAAGTTATTGGAAGATCATGTGAAATAAAATTTCTTGAAGCAAGGAAAATTGATGTTAATACTAATGTATTAAACATAGATAAAGCAATGAAAGAACTTGAATGGAAACCTTTGATAACATTTGATGAGGGGATAAGTAAATTCTATGATTATATAAAAGTTAATGAGGAGATATAGAGATGAGGATTTTAGTAACTGGAGGAGCTGGATTTATAGGCTCAAATATTGTGGATAAATTAATAGAATTAGGATATGAGGTTGCAGTAATTGATAATATCTCAACGGGAAAACTTGAAAAGTTAAATTCTAAAGCGAAGTTCTATAAATTAGATATAACAGATGCAGATTCGATGGTTGAAGCATTTGTGGATTTTAGACCTGAGGTATGTATACATCATGCAGCTCAAGTTGATGTTCAAAAGTCAATTAAAGAGCCTATGTTTGATTTAAATGTAAATATTGCTGGAACTTTGAATATTTTAGAAGCTTGTATTAAGAGTGATGTAAGAAAAATTATATATGCATCATCAGCTGCAGCATATGGAGAGCCGGAATATCTACCAATTGATGAATTGCATAAGACTAAGCCAATATCATTATATGGAATCTCAAAACATACTCCTGAACACCATATAGAAGTTTATGGGAAGTTGCATGGCTTAAATTATACAATTCTTAGATATTCTAATGCTTATGGAATAAGACAAGAATATGAAGGTGAAGGTGGAGTAATAGCAATATTTTTAAATAAGATAATTCAAAATGAAACACCTATAATATATGGAGATGGAAAACAAACAAGAGATTTCATTTACGTAAAAGATATAGTAGAAGCTAATATTGCAGCTATAAATAAAGGTGACAATGAGATTATCAATATAAGTAATAATAATAATATTAGTATAAATGAACTTGTTGATGTTCTAGCTAAAATATGTGATAAAGAAATACATCCGTCTTATAAAGACGCAAGAGGCGGAGATATTATACATAGTTATATGGATAATAAAAAAGCTGACAATTTACTGGGATGGAAACCTAAGTACAGCTTAGAAGAAGGATTAAAAGAAACTTTGGATTACTATGTTAGTATTGCAAGATAAGTTTATGATTGATATTGGAGGGGAAATATGAGTTCTAAGATTACAAATGAATCATATGATAACGAAGAAAGTTATTTTGAAGGAATGAGCAATTGGTATAATAATGGAATTACAGATGTGAGAATAAAGAACATATTAAGTCCTATTGAACATTATTTGACAGATAATATTAAGGTTTTAGATGTAGGTACGGGTGTAGGAACTTTTGCTATAGAAGTTAGTAAAAGAATAAATGGGGATGTAATAGCAGTTGATTTTTCTGAAACAGCTTTAAAATTTGCTCGAAATAATGCGAAAAAGGCAGGTATAGTAAATGAGCCTAAATTTATAAAAGTTAAAACTGTTGAGGATTTAAGTGTGTTTGGAGATAATGAATTTGATGTTGTTATTGCAGCTGACATTATAGAACATATATATAAACCAGTTGATTTTTTGAATGAAATATATAGAGTATTAAAGCCAAATGGTAAGGCTGTTTTTGAAACGCCTAATATAAATTTTAGAACAAATTTAAAGATTAATTACTTAGATTCAAAATATAAAACAAGTAAGCCAATCTTTAAAACAGAAGAAGGCAGCGAAGAAGGCAATAATGAACTGCATCCATTCCATATAAATATGTATACTATAGATAAATTGATAGATGAATTAACATTGTCGAAGTTAAGTATAACATATATAGATACAAATGGTTGGTGGCTAGAAAATAGAGGCATCGATAGGTTTATAACTAAATTATTAAGCCAAAACGTATTTGAAGGTAAATTTTTAGAAGAAAAAAATACAGATATAATTTGTGTTGCAACTAAAGATATTAGTAAAGAAGGAAAAGATAATAATACATATAAGGCTGATATTAGAAATGAAGAATTTTATTCTGCAATGGTTAATGAGACAGATTTATTGATTGCAGATGTTATTAATCATAGAAATAAAGTTTTAGAAGAAGAATTTAGATTTGTAAATATGAAAGAAAATCATAAAACTCATAAAATAAAAATATCTGTATTAGATAAAAATCCACTATCTCAAGGAAATGAATTTTGGCTATATAATATCTATTCAGATATTATAGGGTGTAGAAATTTTCTTAATATAAATAGAAATGGAAGTTGGGATATTATACCAAATGCTGTTTCTAAATCATGTGATTCTTTATTTTCAAATCAAGTAGGGGATTGTATAGAATTTGAAATGATAGGTAATGAATTATATTTAGATGTTCTTAATCATAATTGGTCTGGTAAGATTTCAATAAGTATAGATGGTGATAAAGTTGAAACTTATGATTTATATAGTGAAGAGTATTTAAATAGGCTATTAAAAGTAGAAATGCTAAGTTAGGGATTAAATAAAATGATTTTAAATTTAAGTAGTTTTATAGCTATAGAAATATCGAATTAATTAAACTAATTATAAAAGGCACAGAGAAAAATCCAGCCTCTGAAATATTTGATTATATAAGAAAGGCTTCGGGTAAATTTATAAAATTGCAGCTAATGTCCGAAGCTGTGTCTTGAAGTAAGGAAATAGTTAATTGGAATAAAATGTAAAAACCTTAGAAGTAATAAGCTTCTGAGGTTTTTTTAACTTAAAATAAGGATGATTTTTTAAAGAGTTTTAATGGATTAATAATACATTGTAACATAATTGTGACAATATAATACTAAGATAGATGATATATATGAAATTTGGATTTATTCACATAAATTTCACATAAGCATATTACAATGAAAAATGGATGATTGACAATTAATGTAAAAAGTAGGTAGGTGAAAAGAAATGAAAACCATATCTGTTATTGTACCCTGTTATAATGAGGAAAAAACAATAAAAATTTTTTATGACACATTAAATTTCATCCTAGGATCTACACTAGATTATAATTTTGAAATTATTTTTGTAAATGATGGCAGTAAAGATAAGACAATAGATGAAATCAAAAAGTTAAAAGAAGCTGATGATAGGATTGGAATTATAGATTTTAGTAGAAATTTTGGTAAAGAGGCTGCACTGCTAGCAGGACTTGAAGTTTCTAAAGGTGAGGGAGTAATTGTAATGGATGCTGATTTGCAAGATCCGCCACAGCTAATACCAGAATTAATTGCAAATTGGGAAAATGGACATGATGTAGTTTATACAAGACGAAAGAATAGAGAAGGAGAACCTATCATAAGAAGTTTTTTAGCTAAAATGTTTTATAAAGTAATTAATAAAGTAAGTTCTGTTGAAATAGTCGATGGTGCAAGGGATTACAGGATAATGAGTAGACAAATTGTTGATGATTTACTATGCATGAAAGAAAAAAACAGATTTTCTAAAGGTTTGTTTATGTGGGTAGGGTATAATTCTAAGCTAATTGAATTTGAACATATGGAAAGAGCAGCAGGCGAAACGAAATGGAGTTTTATTAAGTTATTTGCATATGCAATAGATGGAATTGTATCCTTTTCAAATTTTCCACTAAGAATTGCAAGTTTTATGGGAACCTTAATATCTTTATTGGCATTTATATTTCTATTTTATATATTAGTTAAAACTATGATTTTTAAAAATCCAGTTAATGGATGGGCTTCTATGACATCTATAATTTTATTTTTAGGTGGAATACAATTGTTGGTTATTGGAATCATAGGTGAATATCTAGGAAGAATATTCAATGAAGTAAAGAACAGACCGGCTTACTTTGTAAAAAACTATTATGAAAGTGGATCGAATTCTAAGAGAAAGGTAATAAAAAATGAAGACTGGCATAATAACATTTCACTTTGTAAATAATTTTGGAGGAGCACTGCAAGCATATGCTTTATCTGAAATTGTTTCTGATTTAAATAAAGAAAAAGCTATGATGATAGATTACAGAAATTCGTTTATAAGATTTACTGATTTTGTAAGGATATTTCCGATTTCAACTAATGTTAGAGAAGTTATAGCTGGTATGCTAACATTTAGACAGAGAATTGGAAGAGTAAAGAAATTTACAAAGTTTGGTGAAGATTTTTTTACAAGTTCAACATTATATACTTCAAAAAAGAAGTTAGAAAAATATCCTCCTACATGTGATAAGTTTATATGCGGAAGTGATCAAATTTGGAACCCAGTCATAACTTTAGGTGTATGTTCTCCATATTATTTAGACTTTATTAAGGATTCGAATAAGAAAATATCATATGCTGCAAGTTTTGGAATCACAAAAATAAATAAAAAGCATTGGGAAATTGTAGCTAAATATCTTAAACAGTTTAGGGCGATTTCTGTTCGTGAAAAAGAAGGCGTGAATATAATTAAAGAGATTATTGGAAAAGATGCTGAATGTTTAATGGATCCAACATTTTTATTATCAAAAGAGCAATGGCTTAAGATAGCAGAATACCCAGTAAGTAAAGAGCCTTATATTCTTGTATATATGATGCAGAAGAACGAAAAAATATATGAATATGCAAGAAAAATTAAAGAAATTTTAAATATAAAGGTTATTGCTATAAGTAGATATGGACTTAAAGAAGATTTTATTGATGAAATTTATATAGATATTGGACCAAGGGAATTTGTAGGATTGTTTAAAAATGCCTCATATATATGTACTAATTCTTTTCATGGATTAGCATTTTCATTAATATTTGAAAAAAAGTTTTTCTTGCTTCCAAGTACAAGATTTAATTCTAGAATTGACAATTTATTAGAATTGCTTAAATTAGAACTTACAAAAGATATTACTAAGGATACTATAGAAAATGAAACTTATAATAAGGAAGAAGTAAGGAAAATAATAAGCAAGGAAAGAGAAAAAGCTATTTCTTTTCTAAAAGAAAATTTGGAAGTATAGAAAATAAGAAGTAATTGTTGGAGAGAGTTTATGATTAATATAACTGAAGATAATAAAGAATATTGCTGTGGGTGCAGTGGATGTTTTCAAATATGTCCTGTTAAATGTATTAACATGTTTGAGGATAAAGAGGGGTTTAAATACCCACAAATTAATAAGGAAAAGTGCATATCTTGCAACAAATGTGAGGAAGTCTGTCCTATTATTAAGGAGAAGTTCCAAGTTTGCCCTAATGATAGAGTTGAGCCCAAGGCCATTGGTGGTTGGCATAAGGATGGAAAAGTAAGGGATAAAAGCTCTTCTGGAGGTGCATTTACATTGTTTGCAGAATTTGTACTTAGAAATAATGGTGTTATATTTGGAGCCGCCTTTAATGAGAATTTAGAAGTAAAACATTGTAGTGTAGAAAAACTTGAAGATTTAGACAAGCTTAGGGGTTCAAAATATGTTCAAAGTGATACTAAAGAAACTTACATAAAGGTTAGAGAAAACCTTGAAAAGAATAGAATGGTTTTATTCGTAGGAACACCATGTCAAACAGCTGGATTAAGTGAATTTCTCAATAAGGACTATGATTTGCTTTTTAAATGTGATTTCATATGCCATGGAGTACCATCTCTACTGGTTTTTAAAAAATATATAACTTACTTGGAAGAAAAGTATGAGGATAAAATCATAGAATTTAAATTTAGAAATAAAGATAAAGGCTGGCGGCAGACAGGTCAACAAATGGGAACAGCTGTAAGGTTCAAGAAAGGTAAGGTTAAACACTTTATGCCAGCGTATAAGGATTTCTTTATGAATGGTTTTTTAGAAGATTTATATTTAAGACCTTCATGTTATGAATGTAAATTTAAAACAATACCTAAGAATTATTCAGATGTAACCATTGCAGACTTTTGGGGTGTAGATGCAGTTGCTTCAGAGCTAAATGATAAAAAGGGAACCTCTTTAGTATTGATTAATACAGATAGAGGTGAGTATCTTTTTAATAAGGTTAAAGAAAAATTTCATTATAAGGAATGTGCTTTTTGTAATGCAATAAAAAGAAATCCAGTATTGCTTAACTCTGTGAAACCGCCAAAAGGAAGAAATAAGTTCTTTGAGGAATTGGAGACAAAAAGCTTTATAATTTTAGCAATAAAGTATATGACAGCATTTTCATGGGCAATGCAAAGAACTATGAAAATTATAAGAAAGAAGTGATTTTTATAAAAAGCAGGAGCCTTAAAATCCTTGGGGGATTAATTACTATAACGAGTTTAATTTTTATTATTAAAATCCTCTTATCTGTTAATATTGACTTTAGTGTAATCATAAATGTTAAAAATAACTTATTGTTATCGATTATATTAGTTTTTGGGTGTTCTGTAGGACTATATTTAGTGGCTTATGGCTGGAGTATGCTGGTTAAATTTATTGAGCCTAGAGAAATTGTAAACTTTAACTTGGCATCCATTTATGTTAAAGCAAATATAGCCAAATATTTACCTGGAAATGTAATGAATTTAATTGGGAGAAATGTATTAGCTGGTAAGCTAGGTTTTAAGCAAATAAGTATTGCAACAAGCACTATAATGGAAATAATTATATTTGGAAGTACCACAATGGTTTTAGCTTTCTTGTTTTCTATTACAAAACTGGATTACATGGTTAGTATTATTAAACAGTATATTAATTATAAAGTTAGCCTAATGTTTATGATAGCCTTAATACTGTTTTTTACTATACTTGTATTATATATGCTGAAGAAGAAAGAAAAATATGTAAATAAAATAGAAAAATATTGTACTATGGAATTTTTGAAGCTGACTATAAGGCTTGTTTTTTTATATGGAATTTATTTTATATATTTAGGAATTATGTTGGTTATAGTCTTAAAAAATGTATTCTATGTAGATATTAATTTGAATAATATGCTTCAGGTCGTTGGATTTTTTGTATTATCATATTTTATTGGATATATTGTGCCAGGATCACCAGGTGGAATGGGGGTAAGAGAGGCTGTACTTATTTTACTTCTTACGAGTATTGTTGGAGGAAATTTAGCTATAGCAGCAGCTTTAATGCATAGAATCATAACAATAATTGCTGATTTATTTTTATATTGTATAAATTATTTAATAGAAAAATTTAAAGTTTTGCCTAAAGTGATTTGAAAGGAGTAAGAAATGGAGCAATTGATTAAAAAATACAGAAGTAAGTTTCAAGATAATACGTATATGCCATTTATAATACTACTTATTGGAGAGATAATGTTACATTTATTGATTAAATTAAATTATGGCGACGATATTATGCTTTCGGGTGTTTTAAAAGATAATAATATCTTTCAATGGGCTATAGGTATGTATCAAAGCTGGTCTTCAAGATTTTTAGTGCAATTCGCATTGGCAATTGTTCTTGGAACAGGAGTAGTTTTATGGAGAATTATAGATATAGCTATGATTCTTTTATTAGCCTTATCCATATCGAAGTTATTTGTCAAAAATAAAAGGAACAACTGGATTGCAGTGGCTCTTATAATGATATATCCA
Source organism: Clostridium sp. YIM B02555 (assembly GCF_022320955.1). Lineage (NCBI taxonomy): Bacteria > Bacillati > Bacillota > Clostridia > Eubacteriales > Clostridiaceae > Clostridium > Clostridium sp. YIM B02555. The sequence goes on from NZ_JAKJJY010000006.1 coordinate 189,900, forward strand.
TTTCAAGATATGCGTACAGCTGGCTGGGGAGCAACTACAATTGGGGATTTATGGTCTTTAGCCTTAGGAATATATTCATTTGTTATATGGAAAAAAATAATATTTGATGAAAAAATAAAAAAATATGAGTATGTTTTTTCAATATTAGCAATTTTATATGCTTGTTCTGTTGAACAAATGTGTGGAATAGTAATTGGAACTTATGCGATTTTAATGATTTATATGGCTGTGAAAAAGAAAACTATTAATTGGTTTATGATTTTTTCTTTTATGCTTTCAATTATTAATTTAATGAGTATATTATTGTGTCCAGGAAATAAGATTAGAAATTCTCAGCAGATAATAGATAGTTTTCCTGATTTTAATCAGTTATCATTTTTGGGAAAGGTACAGTTAGGATTTTCTTCTTCTATGGCTAAATACATATTTGAGCCTAAATTTGTATTTATTATTTTTGCTTTGCTGCTTGCAATTTTAGTAGCAATAAAAGAAAAGAGTACAATTAAGAGAATAATAGGTTGTGTGCCTCTTATAGCAGTAATAACTATTGGTATAGGATGTTTTGGAATAAAAAAGATATTCCCTAATATACCTAATATTATAAATTCTATGACTAAATATGGAATAATAGATTTATGGAATTATAATAATATATTTGCATATTTCCCATTAATTTTTCTGGTTTTAGTTGAAGTGTGTATATTAGTTTCAATATATTATTGTTTTGGTAAAACTATAAAGACCTTATTAGTACTATTTATTTTACTTATTGGTTTAGCATCACGTGTAGTTATGGGATTTTCACCATCTATATGGGTTTCAGCGGATAGGACATTTATATTTATGTATTTTTCAATAATAGTAGCATCAATTATTATTTATGAGGAAATTAGTAAGCAAGCTTTTAAATGGATAAAATACATCAATTATTTTATTATGATAATAGCTATTCTTTCATTTTTTAAACTTATATTTTATGTTATTACAGCAGAGATTTTTGTTAACAAGGCTAATTTTATAAATTACATTAAAAGCAAATTGCAAATAGGCTACACTAAATAAAATAATTTGGTATAATAAAAAATAGTGATAATTTATTTATATATATGTTGTAAAAGAGTTGTTCAAAACTTAAAGATTTCAAGAGGAAATCAGCATTCATGATTGACTATCGAGTATTGAACATTGATAATTGCAATAATAGGTTTTTTATTATAAAAGTTATAGGAATATTAAGCAATGTAAGTTGATGAATATTTAATTAGGAGTGAGCTAATGTATTTTAATGAGAAGGTCAATAAAAAAAGGTATATTTTTATTGCTTTTGCAATAATGTTTTTTATTGCCCAATGTTTTATTACCCTATATCCAGGAGATGATACCTACTTCATAGAAACAGTTTCTAAAAGTAAAAATATTATATCTTTTGTAATTATGCGTTATGAAACTTGGGGAGGGAGAATAGCTAGTGAATTTTTTATAGGCGTTTTTTCTTTGTTACCTTTATTCATTTGGCGTATTTTAAATACAATAATAGCAGTAATGTTTGTTGCGTTTATTTCAAATATTATAAAGTTATCTATATCAAAAGATAGTTTTGAGAAGAACAGTAATATTATTGATTGGTTTGTTTGCTTATCATTCTTTATGATACCAATATCAGTCACAACAAGGGCTTGTTCTTGGTTTACTGGTAGTTTTTATTATTTATGGCCGACGTTTTTTTGCCTTATAGCAATGTCACCATTTATTTATAAAATATACAATAAAGATATATCTAAAAAGCATTGTATTATTGCAATGTTATCAGTATTATATGCTTCCTATATGGAGCAGACAGCTGCTGTATTAATTTGTTTTGGAATAATGACAATATTGTATTTATATAAACGTGATAAAAAGTTTTATTTAGGACTAGTTGCAGAAAATTTGCTGGTTTTAATTAATTTGATAATTTACACGCTATCGCCAGGTAATGAATTGCGTAACATTTCGGAAACTAAAACTTGGTACCTTGGGTTTGATAGTTTATCTTTATTTCAAAAAGTATATCAAGGTGTATGTTGGACTCATTCTCATCTTGTTAGAGAAACTACTATTTTAATGCTTGTAATTAGTTTGCTTTTATTTATTATAGTATTTAATAGAAATAGTAAATGGTCAGTTAGAATTTCAGCATTTATTCCGTCTATGTATTTTATAGGTAGTTTAACACCTATTAACAAAATGGTTTTAAGCACCACCAGTTATGAGTATCCCTATGATATACAAACTATCCTTGATAAAATATTTTTTAATCCAATGCTTGATATAGTGCCTGCAGTTATAAGCTCTGTTATTATTTTTAGTATAATTATCCTCATGTTCATGTGTATAAAGAACAAAAATGAGAAATATCTGTGTATAATTTTTTACTTAGCGGCCTTAGCCTGTGGATATATTTTAGGCTTTTCACCAACTATCTTTGCATCTGGACCACGTATATTTTTTATGACAAACATTCTCTTGCTTATGATAGGTGGAATATTATTAAAGAATATATTAGAAGAAGTTCCTATGAATAAAATGTTGTGGAAGCTAAGCAGTATTTTTTATTGTTCATTAGCAAGTATTTATGCCTTAATTTATGTTGGAGGAATTGCCATCAAGACAATATTTAAAATCAAGTAGAGGGGTCAATTCTTTGTATAAGATTGGAAGAAAGTCCATTTACAATGTTGAGTATTAATAATTGACCATTTCTAACAGATAAGATTAACTCTTATCTGTTTTTTGTTTTAAGAAACCTCCTTATGGGCTATAATATAATTAAAGGCGCACTGTGATATGATACTTTAAGTTTCAATAGAGAGGCGGATTATACAATGAAAAAAACTATACAAATAGGAACCTCAGATTTTAAAGAATTAATAGAAAAAAACAATTATTTTGTGGATAAGAGCTTATTAATAAAAGAATTTATAGAAAATGGAGCAAAAATTATCTTAACTCCAAGACCAAGAAGATTTGGAAAAACGCTAAATTTAAGTATGTTAAGATACTTTTTTGATATAAGAACTAAAGAAGAAACAAAAGTTTTATTTAATGGATTGAAAATAGAAAATGAAAAAGAAATAATGAAACTTCAAGGAGAGTACCCTGTTGTTTTTGTTACCTTTAAAAATCAGAAACATTTGTCTTATGAAAACTTTGAGGATGGAATTAAGGTATTATTATCTAGTCTATATAATGAGCATGAATATCTTTTGGAGAGCTCTAAATTATCAGAGTTTGATAAAGAAGAGTTTAGAGATATAATTTCAAGAAATCCATCCCAAGGACTTTTGGCAGAGGGGATAAGCAATCTTATGAGATATATGAATAAACATTATGGAAAGAAAGTAATGCTGTTCATAGACGAATATGACGTGCCAATTCAAGAAGGTTACATACATGGTTACTACGAAGAAATGATTGCACTTATAAGAAACTTATTAACTTCAGCTTTGAAGGATAATCCGTATGTTGAAAAATCTTTGATTACAGGAATACTTAGAGTAGCAAAAGAAAGTATTTTTTCAGGACTTAATAATTTAGAGGTAAATACGCTTTTAAGATATAGTTTTAATGATAAATTTGGATTTACTGAAGAGGAAATACAAGAACTTGTAAAGTATTTTGATTCTGCTAATGAACTAGAAGGGATTAGAGAATGGTATGATGGATACATATTCGGAGGAGAAGTAATATATAATCCTTGGTCTGTTTTGAATTATTTAAAAAATAAACGAGAAGGGTTTATGCCTTATTGGATTAATAGCAGCAGCAATGATTTGATTAAGAAACTACTTCTTAAAGGAGATAATAGCCTAAAACTTGAACTTGAAGATCTTATAGAAGGGAAGTCAATTAGTAAAGTAATTGATGATACTATAGTAATGTCAGAAGTTGAAGATTCAAATGAGAATATCTGGAGTTTTTTACTTATGAGTGGGTATTTAAAAGCTGTAAAAACAGAACTTGTTAGAGGCAGATTGAATTGTGAACTAAAGGTTCCAAATGAAGAAGTTCATATATTTTATGAAAATTTAATTGAAAAATGGTTTAAAGAAACCCTAAATAATCAAAAATATAATATCATGCTAAAAGCATTAATCACAAAAGATCTTGAAGTTTTTGAAGAAATATTTACTGACTTTGTAATGAAAAATATGAGTTACTTCGACGTATCAGGGAAGGAACCTGAAAAGGTATATCATGCTTTTGTTCTTGGAATGATTGTATATCTTGCAGATAAATATGAAGTTAAATCAAACAAGGAAAGTGGCTATGGAAGATATGATGTAATGCTTATTCCAAGGGATATTTCTAAACTTGGAATTATAATAGAGTTTAAAAGAATAAAAGATACAGCGTCTAAAACTATAGATGAAGGAGTTAAGGAAGCCTTAGATCAGATTGAAAAAAATAAATATGAAGCTGAACTTCAAGATAGAGGTGTAAAAAATATATGGAAGCTTGCAATTGTTTTTAAGGGAAAGAGAGTTGGAATTGTAAGTGGGGACTGACACTTGTAAAAAATAACTAAAAGCACTAGACATTAATAAGCGTCTAGTGCTTAAAAAATTCAAAACTAATTATGACAATTGATAACTTGTAATTGAAAACTGATAATTGATCATTTTCCCACACATACCCCATCAGCTCCAATTTTATATCCATCTACAGATGTATTCTTAGCCATATCTCCACCTGAATTTAAGTAGTACCACTTACCAGAAGCATCTTTTAACCAGCCAGTTTTCATTGCGCCTGTTTGATCAAAGTAATATAATTGATTTCCTATGTTTGTCCATCCGGTTGCTATAGTTCCGTCTGTCTTTTTGAATTGCCAAACTCCATTTGTTAAAGCATATTGAGAAATATTATTTTCTGGAGAATTAACAGTATTGCTGGAAGTAGTATCAGTAGTTGAAGTCTTGCTTGCATTTTTTGTTACATTTAAGTAATAGTCTCTTCTTTTATGGTCTGTAGTTACAATTCTGATTTTGATAAGAGTTTTATCTTCATCTAAGGCTTCAGTTCGGACATTTTTGTTACTGCCCTTAGTATCTACATCTTTATCATTAATTGTTAATCTATAATTATCTTGTTCAGGAACAGCTTTAATTCTAAGGTATTTTATATCTTGATCAACAGTTACATTATAAATTGCCTGCTCTTTATTGAAATTAAGATCAATTTGTTTATCATCAGAAGATAGTGATAATTGAGTTAAGTAAACATCATCGTAATCTTTTAATGTAACAGTATCTTCAGCAGAGTCATTATCTTCATCAACTTCTCTTTCAACATTAAGTTGATATTCTGTATTAAAGGAACTATCAAAATCATTTTTTGAATCATATAATCTTATGTAAATTGATTTCTTTTCACCTTTTTCGAATTTTATTACACTATTAATGTCAGCAAGCTTAACTTTTTCTGTGCCAACAAAAACACGTATATCTTTTGCATCTGCTTCAATTGTGCTTAATTTAATATTATCTTGATTTGAAGCAAGCTTTGAATAAATTACTATTGGAATCTTATCATATTTTTTTACTCTATTTTTTTCTTTGTTAGAAACACTGTTATAAATTGGTATTATAATTCCGGTAGATGTTGTTAGCCCCAAGTTTGAAATTTCATCATTAGAGTATGCATAAGCATACTGATTTCCTATATTCATGGTTGATGACATGAAAGTAGAAAAAGCAGCACATATTAAAGTGAATACAATTATTTTTTTGATTTTTTTATTCATAGAAATACCCCCTAAATTTTAACATGTATACGTTTTATTATAGCATTATTTATATGATTTAGAAACTATAAAATATTACGATTTTTTCTTTATGAAAACAATTACTAAATCCGCAAAACTTTCAATTCTAAATTAATAACTTAATAAGTTTGAAGCAACAAAACCAAGCAAAAATTTCATATTAATAATTACCGTTGAAAATTGACAATTATCAATGTCTGCACTGACCTAAATTGTAATATTATGCTATAATATGGATAGAATTTAGACTATTAAATTGAGGGATAGTAATTAGGAGGGAAAATATGTTGAAAAATATTAATAAAACAATATCTTTATTAGCAGCTGTAGCAACAGTGGTTTCTATAGTGCCAGTTAGTGCTAATGCAGCAACTAAAGAAATAAAATCTCAAGAGGGAGATATTTATAATGCCATAGCTTATAAAGATGGAGAATTCTACATAGGTGGTAAGCCTAATAAAAAAGATGAAGGAGCTTATTTTTTTAGTGATGGAAAATATAAAGAATTAGATAACATTGATTCAGAAGATAAAGCTGAAGTGTATGGAACCAAATATGCGGAAGTTAAAGATGGAGAATATTTCTTAGATTTATCAAATGGTAAAGTTTCTGATGATGAGATTAAAAATAAAGATTTAGATAGTGTAGGGGTTAATTTAAGAAGTAATATTAAATATGATAATGATGGAAGATATGATGATACTGATGCAAAGGATATTAAAGAAGTAACTGAACTACCAAAAGGTAAATTTGCTGAAGGCTGGTATGCCGCACAATATAAAACAAAATCAGCAGATACTAATATTAATGGTGGAGCAACTAGTTTTAATGTTTATACAGATAAATCTGGGAAGTATATTGATGCTGATTATAACTTAGGAAAAATAAAAGTTCAATTAGATGGTGGGAAAACTGCTAATGTAGAAAATACTAATGATGCAGATAATAATGTAAGAGGAGCAGTAACTAATGCTACAGTTATTGGACAAGACTCTAGTAATATTTATAGATTAGCAACAATTACAATTAAAACTACTAATGGTATAGCAGTAACAGGAATAGGTGGATTAACTTTAGGTATAGAAACTACAGCATTTACTCAATCGTCAGATAAAACCAGTGTAACTTTCCAGGTTATTCAGGTTATATCAAAAAATCAATATTCTAAAGGGATTAATGGAATTAAATATGCAAGAACCGTAACTGACTATATTGTTTGCGATAAAAATGGTAAGAAAATAGATTTATTAAGTGAGGATCAAAAAGCCTTTACTGTTTCAGATGGTAAATTAATTAATTATAAACTAAATGGAAATGACCTTGAAGCTTCAATTATTGAATTAAAAAATAAAAGCTCTCTTTATTATGTTGAATTAGGAGATAATGATAATATAACAGTTCAAGACGGAGATAATTCAGTAGATGTTGATGTAAAGGGTAACTTATGGGCGCTATCTGATGATACAGTTTCAAAATTTGATAGTGATGGAAATTTTGCTAAGGCTTATAGTACAGATGAAGAATATAATGATTTATCTGTTTATGATCAGGATAATTTAATTGTTTGGAATTCAAGTGATGAAATTTATTCAATAATAAGTAAGAAAGTTGAATCAGAAGATAAGACAGATAAAACTACTAATACTGATAAAAACACTACTACTAATGAAACAAAGGCAGGCTGGGTTTCAAACAATGGAACTTGGAGTTATATCAATGCTGATGGATCGAAATTCAAGGGATGGTTTGGCAGTGATCAAACTTGGTACTATTTAGATGAGAATGGAATTATGGTTACTGGCTGGAAGCAGGTAAATGGACAATGGTACTATTTAGACACAGTTTCAGGACTTATGAAAACTGGTTGGTTTAATGATAATGGAAAGTGGTATTATTTTGATGCATCAGGAGCAATGCAGAAAAATACATCAATTGGAGGCTATAAATTAGATGCCAATGGTGTATGGGTTGGCTAAAGCTTTTATATTTATATAAGCTCTAATTAAGACTGAATAAATCCCTTCAGGAAATCCTGGAGGGATTTTGCTATTAATTAATAAATATGTGTTTAATTTCGGTAAGTTCCGCATATGTTACTTTATTCATTTCTAAATATTAATTTCCAAGTACTATAAAAAATTCATGCAATAACAATAATTTTATTAAAAAAATAGGTATAAAATTGAAAAAAATACGTATAATTATGTGGACAATGTCGAATTGGGTTGATATAATTATATTTGTAAAGTTGCTAAATAAAAACAAAAGATTAAATTTCGGGAGGAATATACAAATGATAAAAAGAATGAGTAAAGTAACTTCAGTATTAGTAGCTGCTGCAGCTATTATTTCAATGGCTCCAGCAAATGCTGCTGATTACAAGAAAATTGATTCACAAGAAGGAACTGTATATAATGCAGTAGCATATAAGGATGGAAAGTTCTTTGTTGATGCGGAAATCAATGATAAAGATGATGCTACATATTATTTAGCAGATGGAAAGTATAATGATTTAGCAGACATTGATACAGGATCAACAGTTAGTGCTTATGGTTCTAAGTACTTAAATGTTGGAAATGGTGATTATTTTGTCGATTTATCTAATGGTAAAGTGACAGATGAAAATGTTGAGTCTAATGCACAAGATGATACTTCTTCTGCTTTAAGAAAGAATATCAAAAAAGATACAGATGGAAGATATGATACTGCTGATGTAGCAACAATGAAAAACTTAGATGGAACAGATGGTCAAGCTCTTCCAGGAAATAAATTTACAGATTTATGGTATGGAACTACATATGCAAGTCATAATGCAACAAATGATTCTGCTGCTAGATTAAATGTTTATACAGATGCTAATGGAAATTACATTGATGCTGACTACAACTTAGGATCAATCAAAGTTACAACAACTGCATCTGGTGCTGCTGACAAAACTGTTACAGTATCAAATACTCATGATAAATATAATGGTGCAGGAACTGCAACAAATGGTGTATCAGCATCTGTAGGAACTGAAAATGTAATTGGACAAGATGCTAACTACATATATAGAACTGCAAAAGTTACTATTAAAACAGTTGCTGGAATTTCAGTAAGCAAAATCAATGGATTAGCTCTTTATGGAACAACTACTGCATTTAATACAGCAACAGCTGGAGAAGTAAGTTTCACTGTTATCCAAAAGATCTCAAAAGCACAAGCTTCTGATGATATTGATGGAGCAAAATATGCTAAATCAGTTTCTACATATGTAGTATCAGATGATGCTGGTGTAGATGCAAGTGCAAGCTTATTAGGAAAATACACTGTTGCTAATGGAAAAGTAGTTGCTTACAGTGAAGATTCAGATTCAGTACAAACTCAAACAATGACTTTAAGCTCAACACATGGATATAACTATGTAGATGCAGCTGATAAAGCAGACGAAACTGCAGAAGTTAACACTAATGGAGATTTAGCAGTTGATACAGATGTAAATGGAAATATTTACAGATTATCAGGCGGATATATCTACAAATGGGATAATGATGCTGCTTGGGATAAATTATACAAAGTAGATGGCGCTTTAAATGAAATGTCAGTTTACGATGCAGACAATATCGTAACTTGGAATGAAAAAGATGCAGTTTACTCAGTAATTGGATCAAAAGATTCAACACCTGAAACTCCAGTTGAAAATCCAACAAATAAAGGATGGGTTAAGACTGATGCAGGTTGGACATACTACAAGGCTGATGGTACTCAAACTAAAGGACAATGGGTTAACGATGGTGGAGTTTGGTACATGATCAAAGCTGATGGAATCATGGCTACTGGTTGGTACAATGATAATGGTACTTGGTACTTCTTACAAGGTTCAGGAGCAATGAAAACTGGTTGGTTAAATGACAATGGAACTTGGTATTACTTACAACCATCAGGAGCAATGAAAACTGGTTGGTTCTTAGATACTGATGGAAATTGGTACTTCTTAAATGCATCAGGATCAATGGCAGCTAACACTACTGTTGATGGATACAAATTAGGTGCATCAGGAGCATGGATTAGATAATTTATCAATAATTAAGAATTGACATTTGAGAGATGACAATTGAAGAGGTTAAAGTTGGGATGTTACTCAAACAGAAATTGATTTTCTGTTTGGTACATCCCTTTTTGTTCAAAAAAATTTAATAAAAAATTAAGGAAAATTAAAGGAAAATTAAAGGCTTAGTAAGTTTACAGTCATGTGTTAAGGTGTTAACATTAATATAAAGAATAAAATGAAATTTTATGTGGTTTTTTACTATTAATATATTTAGAAATAAAAATCAGATAACCAATAAAAGTACTTTAGTTTAATTAATAATTAAACCTACATGTGCAAAAGGGGGGAGAGAATGGGCAGGATATTTAGAAGTGTAATTATAGGGGCATTTTTTTGTGGGCTTTCTTTTATAAGTCCAAGCAGTCTTGATTTGGTTAACACTGGAGTTTATGCTAGTGAGAGGCAACCGTTTTTAAGAAATATTACTTTAAGTGACGGTTCTAAATTTAAGTTTGATCAAGATGTACACTCGTATATTGTTGATGTAGATAAAGATATAGATGTTATATCTATTAAAGTAAAACCAGATGAACCTGAAAATACAGTTAAAATAGATGGAGAAATTGTAACTAAAGATGATAGTTATAAAAAATGGATAAATTTAAAGAAGGGCAAAAATAAAGTTGAGATAGAAGTAGAAGATGCTAATACACAAGCTGTTTCTAAATATACTGTTTTTGTATATAGAGGTGGGAAAGACGCTGTTTATCTAAAGGATATAAGAGTAGATGATGAAACCATTGGTTTTGATAATAGTATTAATTTTTATAATTTGGAATTGGATGAAGGTACTGAAATGGTTGAACTTAATGCAGTTACAGAAGACGAAAATTATACAGTAACTGTTAATAAAACAGAATTAAAAGCATCTAATATTACAAGATTAAGATTGCATGATATGGGTAAGTACACATTAACTATCACTGTTACTGATAAGGAGACAGGAAGAGTAGGAATTTATACCTTAAACATTTATTTGGGAATACCTGTTACACCTGATGTTCAAGGAGCTATTAATGCAGTATTAAAGCCAAATCAATGGTTAATAGTAAATGGAAGATGGAGATATAATGATTCCAAAGGTGATCCATTAAAGAGTACATGGTTTTATGATAATAAATATAAGAGATACTTTCATTTTTCTGGGGCAGGAAATATGCAGACAGGCTGGATAAAGGACAATGGAAAATCATATTATTTAAATAAATTTGGAATGATGGAGACAGGCTGGGTACTATTTGAAGATAAGTGGTATTATTTAGGCGCTGATGGAGCAATGAGAACAGGCTGGCTTCAAGATGAAGGAAAGTGGTATTTCCTAAATGAAGATGGAAGCATGGAAACAGGGTGGATAATTAAAAATGGGAAATGGTATTGTTTAAATAATGATGGAGCCATGGAAACAGGCTGGATTCCATATAAATATAAGTGGTACTATTTGAATTCAAGTGGAGAAATGGAAATAGGCTGGACTAAAATAGATGGGGAATGGTATTACTTCAATTATGATGGAAGTATGAAGTCAGGAGAATGGTTTAAGTATACTGGTGATTGGTATTACTTGAATTTTGTTGGAAATATGAGACATCGAATTGAAAGTATTGCAAATAGTGGATGGCTAGCGCAGAATGGAAAATACTATTATTTTAATGAAGATGGAACTATGAATAATCAAACAAAAACAATTGATGGTTATACCTATGATTTTAACCAGGATGGATCTGTTAAATTTGATTAGGTGATTATAAATGCTCGAGAGTTGATTTTCAATGAAAATTGGTAATTAATTCTTGAGCATTTATAATTGAAAAAAGGCACCAATATATTTAAATAAATATGCACATATAAAAAGAGCAGCTATGCTGCAATTAGGATCTGTTAAATTTGATTAGGTGATTATAAATGCTCGAGAGTTGATTTTTAATGAAAATTGGTAATTAATTCTTGAGGATTTATAATTGAAAAAAGGCACCAATATTTTTAAATAAATATGTATATTATAGTGTAGATAAGGTAATAATGTAGTTTTTAAGATTACAAAGTAAAATTTAGTAGAAGGGGTGGTTTGTTTTATAGAAAAGCCTATATTAGGGGAAGCTGGTACTCATGCAATATAAAGTAAACATTTAGTTGATGGTTCTAAAAAATCTTGGTAAAGCAGCTATAAATATGGTATTATATTGGTATGAGATTTGTCGATTTTTATAATTAATTATCGCAAGTGAGTAAGACAAATAAATGGGGGAGGACTATTGATGAGGACTAAAAAATTTAGTTTAAGAAAAATTATATCTTATTTGTTAATATTTACTGTGTTTTTTACAGTTTTACAAATTGGAAACACGAATAAAGCTAATGCTGCAACGCAAGAAACTACGCAAGTACCAGGATTAGTTATAAATATTGGTGACTTGACGGAGAATGTTACCAGAATTGTAGACAAGGATTCTACAGGGGGATATATTTGTGAATATCTTCCTATAGGAAAAGGCTTAACTTTAACTTCTACTTCTGGTTATAGTATTACAAGTGTTACAAGTAACTCAACTAATATGGTGATTGGGCAAATTGGAAATGCTAGTGGAGGGCAAAATTATACAATTAGTTCTATAACGGATTATAGTGATTTTATTCTTACAGTTACAATCAAGGATAGTGCAGGAAATTCAGTGACGTATCCAATAAAAATGAGATTTGAAGCTGATTCATCTCTTGATTTTAATACATTGAGAGTTACTTTGGATTCTCAAACTCCTCAGAATTTTCCATATAGTCAAATAGATGCAAATGGAAATTATTCTATGAAAGCAGACGCTACTATAAATACAGCTAAAATTGAATTGCTAGACATTGCAGGAACTCCTATGACCTTCACTGTTAATGGTGCAAGTAGTAACAGTGTAAATTTAGTTGGTGGAGATAACATTATAAAAATAAAGAGAACTAATCAAAATGTTTCAAAGCAATATACCTTGGTAATTACTAAGAAAGGTCTGCCAAAGTTACAAGCATTGGTACCTTCAACAGGTGCTTTGACTCCAGCTTTTGATAAAGATGTTAATGAATACACTGTGACAGTTCCAACAGATCAAACTACAGTTTCATTTATCCCAACAGCTGTAGACAATTCGTCTACTATTAAAGTTAATGGGGTTTCTGTAGCTAGTGGAAGTAAGAGCCAAAATATAAAGTTAAGTGAAGGCAATAATGAAGTTGATATAGTACTTACTACTAAGGATGGAGATGTAGGAACATATATTGTAAATGTAACTCGTACACCATTATTTAGAAGTACAGGTCTTACAAGTTTGACTTTAACATCAGGAACACTTTCGCCAACCTTTAATAAAGGTATAACTGAGTATACTGCAACTGTTGAAAATAGTATTACTTCGGTTGGAGTAACTCCTACAGCAGAAGATCCAAATGCAACTATTACAGTAAATGGGAAAAAGGTGCCAAGTGCAGCAACTTCACCTAATATTAGTTTAGATGAAGGTGTAAATACAATTAATGTTAAAGTTACAGATACTAAGGGAAATACTCAGACTTATGTAGTAAATGTTACAAGAAAATATTCCAAAGATAATGTTAATCTAGCAACTCTTTCTGTAACAGATGGGACATTATCACCAAAATTTGATCCAGAAACTTATCTTTATAGTGTTAAGGTAGCTAAAAATATTGAAAAAGTTAGAATATTATTTTCTGCTCAAAATGACAGTGCAAAGATTAAAGTTAATGGAAAAGAATATACAAATGGACAATCAGATTATATTAAGCTTGAGGTAGGAGCAAACAATGTAGATGTACAAGTTGTTGCAGAAGATGGAACAACAACTACTACCTATAAATTGAGTTTAATCAGAGGTGACATTGAAGGTAAAAATCAGTGGGTACTTGTTGCTGGAGAATGGAGATTTTATAATGCAGCAGGTATACAAGTTAAAAATGATTGGGTAAAATATGACAATAAATGGTATTTCTGTGATATAAATGGAGATAGAAAAACAGGCTGGATCTTTGAAAGTGGAAACTGGTACTATTTGAATGATGATGGTATTATGATAACTGGCTGGCAATATGATAAAGGTTATTGGTACTACCTTCAAGGTGATGGTTCAATGAGGACTAATGCCTGGGCTACTTATGATGGAAAATGGTATTACTTCAATAATTATGGACAACTACAAACTGGTTGGTATTTTTATAAAGGAAAATACTATTATATGGATGACCATGGAGTAATGCAAAAGGGTTGGGTAACTTACGATAAGAACAAGTATTACTTAAATGATGATGGTTCCATGAGAACAGGATGGTTATATACTGGAAAGATATGGTACTATTTGGATGACAGTGGAATGATGGTAAGAGGCTGGAAAAATATAGGCGGCAAGAACTATTATTTCGACGCAAATGGAGTTATGAAAACAGGAATGTTCTTCCTTGATGGTCAATGGATAAATTTGAATAATGCTTAATTTATGATTAAATGACAGGTTGTTTTGATATATATAAAATAACCTGTCATTTATTTATGAAATAAGTACAAAGTTTGAGTGTAGATTATCAATTAAAGTGGTTGCTGTTGCTGTTTTTGATTAAGAATTTAACATTAAGCTTTATTGAATATATAAGGGAAAAATGGTATTATAAATGCAATAAGAAAGGAGTGGGTAATTTACATAATTAGTCTCGTTTTTGTTTGTATTACATGATATTACAGGATAAGGAAATCAGGGGGAATGAAGATGGACGGAAATAAAAAAAATATATCTCTTAAGGCTAAACTCATAATAACATATGTAATTATGAGTGTTTTGGTACTTATATCGGGATTTGTAAATTTCAAACAACTTTCGGATATAAGAAATGGTTTGGCTAATGGAGATACAATAGCTAGCGACATTATTACAACAACAGGACTGTGCGTTATAAGTGTTGTTATAGCAGTGATTGCAGCAATGTATATGAATAAAAGTATAATTAAAAGATTAAATAACCTACAGACGTTTGCAAAGCAATTAGCAGCATATGATTTTACAGAAGAATGTGAAATAGCTAAAAATGATGAAATTGGAAATACTGGAAGGGAATTAAATATTGCCCAAAAGAACATTAGAGAACTTATTGCAATAATACTTAATGAATCATCAAATATGAGTGCATTAAGCCAAGAATTATCAGCAAACATAGAAGAAGTTACAGCTAAACTTGAAGAAGTTGATAGGTCTTCAAAAAATATAAATGTAACTATGACTGAAACAAGTGCTACAGCTGAGGAAATCGCAGCTTCTATAGAAGAAGTAAATACTAATATGGAAGGATTAGCTGGTAAAGCTGAAGCAGGAAGTACTAATGCTGAAAAGATTAAGAAAAGAGCTGAAGGTATAAAGAATGATAGCCAAATAGCAATAAGAAATACAGCTCAAATTAGAGATCAAAAAGAAAAGAACATTGCAAAAGCAATACAAGATGCAAAGGTTGTTGAAGAAGTTAAAGTTATGGCAGGTGCAATAGCAGATATAGCTGAACAAACTAATTTGTTAGCTTTAAATGCAGCAATTGAAGCAGCAAGAGCAGGGGAATCTGGAAAAGGTTTTGCAGTTGTTGCAGAAGAAATTAGAAAGCTTGCAGAGGAATCTTCACAAACTGTTCTTACAATTCAAGACACAATAGGAAAAATTAATGAGGCTGTTAAAAATCTATCTGAAAATAGTAATGATATACTTAATTTTATGTCAACTGAAGTGGACAAACAGTTACAAGATTATGCTAAGGTTGGAGAAAAATATAGCAATGATGGTGAATTTGTGAGCACTATGTCAGAAGAGTTAGTTTCAATGGCACAAGAAGTTGAAGCTACAGTTGAACAAATTAATCAAGCTCTTCAAAGTACAGCAGCAGATGTTCAAAAGTCATCAGTAAGTAGTGAAAACATACAAGCTGAAATTGGAAGAAGTTCTTCTGCTATGGAACAAGTTGCTCATGCTGCAACAGAACAAGCAAAAATAGCAATACACTTAAATGAATTGGTACAAAAATTCAAAGTGAAATAATGAGATTTTATTAGTATAGATATCCAAAGCGAGAATTAGACTTATGCAACAATTACCGAAATCAGATACATTTATCTTCCACAGGACTAGTGAAATTTTCGTTGGAAGGTTCTAAATGGCGGCTTGTCATCATTTCAGCGTGTTCCAGATGTAAAATCTGGACAAGCTTTAAATGAAACAGGCCCCCATTAAGAACCATCATCAGCTCAATTTCACATGCCTGCTTCCAGAAAAATGCATCTGATTTCTAGTGTAGTGTTACGATTATAATTTCTCAATAATACATATATATTACATTTATAAGTTGAATGATTAAATTGGATATCTATATATGAGTTCTAATTAAAATTATACATTGCAATTAAACATTTTAATTGGAAAATATATATTAAATTATAGCCATCAAGCTAAGTTGTATATTATATACAACTAGTATGATGGCTATTTATGAGTACACTGAACATATGATTAACTGAAAGTATGAAGCTATACTTTAATGTTGAGGAGATGTATTTTATGAGTATCAAACATAAAACATTATTAATTGGCTTTTTAAGTATGTTATCAATAATAGGAATAACTATTTCAATATTTAATTTTTCCTATTTTGGATATATAGACAAGGAACACGAACGAAGATTAAAAAGGAATTTTGAAGTAATAGATTATTTGATTAATAGAGAAGAAGATAATATGCAACGGCTTATTACTGATTGGGGACAATGGGATGACACTTATAGGTTTATAACTGAACCAAATCAAGAATTTGTTAATTCAAATTTGCAGGAGGAGACAATAGAAAATTTAAATTTAAAAAGCATTGTCTTTTTGGATAATAATAAAAAGATTGTATATTCAAAAGAAAGTCCAATTTCTAAAGAGTTTAGTAAGAATATCGTTGAAAAGCTTTTAGGAGTTAATACTAATTTTAATGGTAATCAAGGAAAGAATGGATTGTTGTCTTATAAAGAGAAAACTTATATAGTGGCAATAATACCTGTAACCTCTTCTGATAAGCATGCAAAAAGCAATGGTTTTATAATTATGGCTCGTGAAGTTGACAAAAATATAATAAATTATATAGAAGAAGTTGCTGGCGTTAGATTAACATTAAGTGATTTTCAACAAGAAAATTATAAACAAAATGATGAAGTTTCGTTTATAAACATAGATAATAATACGGTTATTTATAATAAAAAATATTCTGAAGCCGTTAAAATAATAAAAGACATTAATGGGGAAAGTTCAATTAGCGTCAGTTTGATAGATAACGGTTATAATAATGATCAAATTGGTTATTTTTTTAAAAGTTTTATTCTCCAATTTTTAGGCTTGATTGTTATTGTTTTAATAATTGATGTTTTAATTATTAATAAATATATTTTAAAGAGACTATTGAAATTAACAAAATTCATGGAGCAAGTTGGTAAGTCTAAAGATACCTCTTTAAATATTGAAATTTCGGGGAAAGATGAAATTTACAAATTAGCAGCTGCAACAAATAAAATGCTTTCGGAACTTAATTGTGCCAATGATGAAATAAGATTTTTAAGTTATTGTGATAAGCTTACTAAGCTTAACAACAGAGCATATATGGAAAAAATACTTGATGAATTAGATGAGAATAAGTTTGAGAATTATTTTATTTTAATGGGAGATCTTAATGGATTAAAATTAACTAATGATGCTTTAGGTCACTTTGAGGGTGATAAGTTACTTGTTCTTGTAGGGAAAATACTTAAAGAAATTTGTGCTGAGGATGATGTTATTTCTAGATGGGGTGGAGATGAATTTGTAATATTAGTTAGAAATAAAGATTCTTATTATGTTTCTGATTTAATAGATAGAATAAAAGAAAAATGTAATAACGAAACAGAGTTTCACTTTAAAATAAGTATAGCGTGGGGATATGCTGGATACTATGAAGAAAATTCTAATACAGAAAATGTTATGAGTTTGGCTGAAAAGAGAATGTATAGAAGTAAGCTTATGGAAAATAAAAGCGCAAGAAGTGCAGCTATACAGTCGCTTTTGAAAACCTTGCATGAAAAAGATAGCGAAACGGAAGAACATACTATAAGGATTAAATGGTTAAGTTTGAAACTAGGCAAAAAGCTTGGATTAACAACAGAAAAACTTGATGAGTTAGAACTTCTTTCTTCCTTGCATGATATAGGGAAAATAGGTATACCAGAGAATATTTTAATGAAGCCTGGAAAGCTTACAGATGAAGAATGGGTTGTTATGAAAACTCATTGTGATATAGGATATAGAATAGCTTCTTCAACCCCTGAATTAGCTCATATTGCAAACAAAATATTGGCTCATCATGAAAGGTATGATGGTACAGGCTATCCTAACAAACTTAAGGGAGAAGAAATACCATTATTATCAAGGATTATAAGTATTGTTGATTCCTATGATGTTATGACTCATAGAAGAATTTATAAAGAAACTTATGAAAAAGAATATGTTATTGAGGAGCTTAAAAAATGTTCAGGAACACAATTTGATCCACATTTGGTAAAAGAGTTTATAAAATTATTAGAAGAACAAAATATTTTATTGTAGATATAAGTTCTAATTAAAAAAAATTTGTGATTAAAGTGATTGCCTTATCCAACAATTTTAATATAGTAGTTAAATATTAATGAAGAAAATTTTTTAGAATATATAGATAATAAAATATTTGAACTGGTCAGTATAAATGGTATAATAGATGTAGATATTATGGAGGCGATTTATATGATTAGAAAAATTAGTAAAATAGTGGCGTTGATACTTATAGCTACAAGCTTTAGTACAATTTCACCAATTGGAATTTCAAACATAAATGCAAAGGCAGATACAACTTCAGTAGCAACTTCGGCTTCAAGTACTGAGGCGGCATATGCAGCAGTAGCTCAGGCAGAATTGGTTACAAAGTTAAGTGGACAATATCCTTCAGCAGGCTTCAATCCAGCTACAGACGTTGTTTCTCAATTTGAACCATGTGGAACTTTATCATACACTTTGAGTGATACTGCAGCTTCAACGATATCAACTAGTTTACAGGCTAATATTGGTACAATTTCAGCAGGTTTGACAAGTGTTTATAATTATGGCCAGTTTTTGAGTGCATATGGGCCTACAGCAGAGTATAGGGCAAAGGGTGCACAATTAGTAGCAGCTGTAGGAATTGTCCAAACTAGTTTAGCTTCAGGTGTCACAACAACATCTATTAAGGAAGCAGCAAAAAGTGTACCTGTATACAAATATACAGTGAAGCGTGGAACAAATGTAGTGGCTCAGGGCTTTGCTGTGGGAGGACCTCTTGGGTTAGCAACTTTTCCGTCTGATACTTTAAATGGAACTGGTAAAAATGCTACTTATAGTAGTGCGAATTTAATACCTGCTCTTCCTTTATCAGGAAATTCTACTTATGGGAAAACAATTGATTTAAGTGCAACTAGTATGAATGTAATTTGTGATGGGCTGGATATAAATGTTGTGGATTCAACCAACAACAAAGTATATGCAATAAATAATCCTGTATATAAAATGTTGAAGTATGGTTCAAGTGCTGCAACTCAAGCAGATACATTAAATGTAATTGATTTTTCTGGTGTTACTAATTTAAAAGGAGTAACTAACAATATAGATTTAAGTTCAATGGGAATTAGCACAAATGTTTTAGGAATATCTTTAACTACTAATTCATCAACAAATAAAGTTTATTTATATGATATTCCAGTTGATGCATATGAAAAGAATATGATAGTATCTTATTTAACTACAGTTATACCAAGTACTTATACGACTGTAGCTGCTGCAATGATTCAACCTGGAACTTATGCAATGGTACCAGATTTTAATAATGAAATTTCAAATTCAGTAAGTGGTATAACTAATAATCTTAATAAGATAAGTGATTCAATAGATGATTTATCAAATGCTATTAAAGATAAGAGTGATGATGTTGATAATGCTTGGGACAAGGTATTTGATAGATTTGATAATAGCGAAGGCTGGGGAAAAAGAGACGGTTATGTTTATTATTATGATAAAGATGGCGTAAGCTTAAAAGGTGTTCAAAAGATTAATGGAAAAACTTATTACTTCAATAGAATAGATGGCGCAATGGAAACAGGCTGGCAGATTGTTGATGGTAACAGAGCTTATTTTGATAAGAAAAAGGGCTATGAATTATTCAATCAATGGATTCAAGATGGAGATGACTATTACTTCGTTGGAGAAGATGGTGCTGTCAAAAAAATGGATTGGGTTAATGTTGGAGGAAAAAGTTACTATCTAAAAGCTGATGGTAAGAGAGCTAAAGATTGGATAAAAATTGACGATTATTGGTATGACTTTAATGCAGATGGTTCAATGATAACTTCAGCTTGGAAAAAGAATAAAGATAAATGGTGTTACTTAAAAGATAATGGACAAGCTGCAACAAACTGGCTTCAATTAGGAGATAAGTGGTACTGTTTCAAAGATCCTTCAGGGGAATTACAAACAGGCTGGTTTAGAGCAGATGGAAGTTGGTATTACTCAAATAGCGATGGAGTAATGCAAACTGGTTGGGCATCATCTAATGATGGATGGAGCTATTTAGATGATAGTACAGGAGAAATGAAGAAGAATGAATGGGTTACTGTAAATGGAAATACCTATTACTTTAATGTTAATGGTATAATGGTGACTGGCACAAGATATATAGATGGAACAAAATATGTATTTAATTCAGATGGAACATTAAGCTAGGTTAATAAGGCGATTTATTAAAATAGCTACGTGTAAAGGGATTTGAAAGTTAATAAGGCACTAAGAGTAAAAATTAATAAGGCACTAAGAGTAAAATTGCACTTGCTTTAGTTTATTAATGCAAATAAGCTGAAGTAAAAGAATTCAACTCTTAGTGTCTTTTGTATTTGGAAATTATCAAGATTACTAGAGAGTTATAAACTTATTTTATAATATATATTGTAATTATAAATGTTCAATACATATTCAAGGATCAATGAATGTTAGCATCCTTTGGAAATCTTTATGTTATTAAGGATTATTTTTGCAACATATATAAACCTTTATAATAAATAATAAAAATGTTCCATGTTATGCTGTTTTAAATAAATGTTGGTAAAGTCTATTTATATTTTTGGTAATGTTTGTTTACATTTATAGCATCATCGGATTTACAATATCAACAACATTTATTTGAAACACTCTTATATGCTATTTAAAATTAATAAAGTTTCAAGGACTGCCCAAAATTTATCATCGAAAATTGACTATTAAAACTTGATCACTAAACATTGACAATATAAGTTTATATATGTACTTATTTTAGTGTAATATGGTACTATAACTATATAGTTCTACTAAAATATTTCGATAATAATTTATAATATGTTTTTGTTTTACGAGAGAATAAATAAAAAATTACATACTTAAAATATTTAATAGGGGGAAGTTTAATGAAACGTGAATTGATAAATAAGATAGTTGTAGGAACTATTATATCAACAACACTGTTTACTTTAGCGCCAACTGTAGCTTCAGCTGCATGGGTTAATGATTATCAAGGTAATTATTATTTTATGCAAGATGGTAAGAAAGTAACAGGATGGAAAAAGATTGATGGAAGTTTATATTATTTTGACAGCTATGGAAGAATGCAAAAAGGATGGATTCAAGCAGGAGATTCTTGGTATTTCCTTCAAGACGATGGTTCCTTAAAGACTGGTTGGATTAAATATAATAAAAATTATTATTATGCGGATTCGACTGGAGCAATTCAAACCGGTGTCATTAATATAGATGGTAGAGTTTACATATTTGATGATAAAGGTATTATGAAAACTAGTAATACAATTATTAATGGAGTGTTTTATACAATTGGAAGTGATGGACAAGTAGCCGGATATAGAGCTCCAACTCCTGACAAAGAATTTGACTCAGCTGGAAATCTTGTTCAAGTTTTAAACAGCAGTTCAAAAACTGTCAGCTCTCCAACAAAGTCAGAATATAATGAGGTAGTTCAGGATAAGACACAAGCAGATTATGAGGATGCTAAGGAAGGAAGAAAGTTTACACTTACTTATAAAGACTCAAAAACTGATGGAATTATTAAAACTGAAATGGTTAAATACGGTAAAAAGGCTGATTTATTTGCGCCAACTAAGACAAGCTATAAATTTAAAGAATGGAATACTAGAAAAGATGGTTCAGGAACAGATTATGATGGTAATGATGATATAAAGATAAAAGGAGATACAGTTCTATATGCTCAGTGGAATGATGATACTACCGTTTATGTAACTGGAATTACTATAAGTGGAAGTTCATATGTTACTGTAGGTAAGACTAGTCAAATGACAGCACAGGTATCACCAAGTAATGCAGCCACTAGTGCTGTAAAATGGACTGTGACAAATGGAACAGGTTCAGCTACAATTGATCAAAATACTGGAGTATTAACAGGAGTAACAGCAGGAACAGTAACTGTTAAAGCAACAGCTACAGATGGCTCTGGTGTAAGTGAAACTAAGGATGTTACTGTAAGTGCTACTGATGTAGTAGTTAATGTAGGTAAGATTCTTGTAACTACTAAGACAGGAGGAACACCAGTTATAACATCAAATGGTGGAACTTTAGATCTTGTTGCTAGCATATTGCCAAATGATGCAACTACTCAAGATGTTACTTGGGATGTGCAAAATGGAACAGGAAGTGCAACTGTCAGCAGCATAAGTGGAAATAATATCACTATTAAAGCTATTTCAAATGGAACAGTTACAGTTAAAGCAACAGCTAAAGATGGTTCTGGCGTTGTTGGAAGTGCGACTGTAACAATAACAGGGCAAACTACTGTTATCCCAGTTGATAGTGTAAATATAGGTACTGCTAATGCAACAGATACTATGGTAATATCTAAGAATGATGGAACGCTTCAATTAGCCGCTAATATATTACCAGCTACTGCAAGCAATAAAGAAGTAACTTGGTCAATTATTAAAGCTAAAAATGAAGATGGAGTTGAAGTAACAGCAGCTTCTGATATATCTAAAGTTGCAACAATCAGCAGAAATGGAGTTGTAAGTGCTATTGGTAATGGATCAATTACGGTTCAAGTTGTGACTGCAGATGGAAATAAGATTGCTACTCAAGATGTAACAATAACTGGACAAATAGTTAAGATTGCTAGTATTGATATAACAGGTCCAAATGCAGCGAGTGGAACAAATCCAGTACAAATGATTGCAGTAATAACAGGAGAAAATTCTAAAGTAATAACAACTGGTGCTGCAGTGAAATGGACTGTTACAAATGGTACAGGAAGTGCAAGTATAAATCCAACAACAGGTTTATTAACTCCGACATCAGATGGAACAGTTACAGTAAAGGCAGCTGCAACTGATGGCTCAACTGCTAGTGATACCCAAGGCGTTACTATAACTGGAACTGGTAAGCAAATACCAATTTCAAATATTAATGTAGCTACTGCAACTGGAGCTACTCATGCATATGTAAGTGATGATAATGGAACTGTTGATTTTATTGCAACTATAACTCCAACTTATGCTACTACAACTGCATCGGCTGTAACATGGTCTATTGTAGGTGGAAGCGATGGAGGAAGTGCAATTATAGATCCTGCTGGCACAAGCGGAAATACGGTTAGAATTCAAGCAGTTAAAAATGGAACCGTGACAGTATATGCAACTGTGGCAGATGTTGATGGTAAAACAAAAACTGGTAGTGCAACAGTATCAATCTATAACCAAATTCAAGAGGTAGAATCTATTGCAATTAATGCTCCAGCCAATGGAGGAAAAGTCGGAGTGAACGAAGGTTTATTGTTGACTGCAACAGTTACTGGTGGAGATGCTAAATATCAACAAGTAAAATGGCAGGTAAGCAATGGTGTTGGCGATACAGGAAGTGCATCGTTCGATAGTAATGTAAATGGATTATTGATAGGTAATAAAACAGGAACAGTTACTGTAACAGCAATTTCAACTGATGGTAAGGGATTAAATTCTACTCCAATAAAAATTACTGTAGTGGATCCTCCAACTAAAACTAATAATGTTACAATTGTGCTTCCAAAAGATAAGAATGGTGCAGATATAAGTGCAATAACAACAAACCAAGGGTCATTAAGTTTGTCAGCAACCGTTGATGCAGCAGCAACTAGTAATGTTGTTAAATGGTCTGTTGAAAATGTAACAGGAAAAGCAACTTTTGTTGATAATGGTGATTCAACCGTTACACTTACAGCAGTTGAAAATGGAACTATAAATGTGACTGCAACTGCAAATGGAGGAAAGACAGCTACGATGCCTATTACAATATCAGGTCAGGATGCAACAGGTTTGACTGTAACTAGTGTTACTGGAGCAGCTGGAATTACTAAAATTGGTGATACTTTAGATATGACCTATAATTTAGTACCAAGTACTGCTACTACACCATCAGCAATAACATGGTCAGTGTCAGATACAACAAAAGCAA
This sequence comes from Clostridium sp. YIM B02555, assembly GCF_022320955.1. Lineage (NCBI taxonomy): Bacteria > Bacillati > Bacillota > Clostridia > Eubacteriales > Clostridiaceae > Clostridium > Clostridium sp. YIM B02555. The sequence continues at coordinate 214,360 of NZ_JAKJJY010000006.1, forward strand.
GTATTACAACTAGTGCTGATAAGAAGACAGCAACTATAACTGCTAAGGATAATGGGGCAATTGCTGTAACAGTAACAGCAACAACAGCAAATGGAGTGACATTAACTAATTCAAAAACAATATCTATAAATGCACCTAAGAGTATTGCAATAACTAATGGTACTGCTTCAGCAAATGGTGGAAGTGTTACAATTAATAATGGTTCATCACTAACTTTAAGTGCAGCTGTATTACCAGCTGGAGTAACTGATGGTAGTGTTACATGGTTAGTTTCGGATCCGTCAAAAGTAAGTGTTACTGTTAGTGCTGATACTAAAGCAGCTTTATTTAACGGAACTGCTAGTGGAACGGTTTTAGTTACAGTGAAATCAAATGGCGATCCAAGTGTAACTGCTACTACAACTATTATTGTCCAATAATTAATGAAATGAAATGCTAAAGAAAAAATGGTCAAGTTATACTTTTATAACTTGGCCAATGGTTATATAAGATAAGGAGGAACTTAACATGAAGCATAAAATTTTAAAGAAATTAATTGCATCAAGTTTGGTAAGTTTAGCTTTGGTTACTTTAGTACCTGTAGGTGCTTCAGCTGCATGGATTAGTGGCAGTGATGGAGCTTGGTATTATTCTATGGGATATAGTTTTGCTACAGGTTGGAAGTATATAAATGGAAGTTGGTATTACTTTGATTCTATGGGAAAAATGCAGACTGGCTGGATTCCATATGGTGATAATTGGTATTATACTGATTTGAGTGGTGCTATGCAGACTGGGCTTATCCAAATAGAAGGAAAAATTCACTTGTTTTCATCATCAGGAGAAATGCAAAAAGGTTCTTCTATGGTAAATGGACAATTATGCAATTTTGATGATAATGGAGTTTATATAGGAAGTTATCCAATTACTCCTAGTAAGGCCTTTGATTATTATGGAAATAGTACAATGCCGTATGCATCAAATCAATTGATTAATAGTAATTCAACTATGTCAAAGGATATTCCATCTGATGGTTTATATCATCCAAAACAATATACCATTAAATTTAAAGATCCAGATGCTGATAATGAAGATGATGAATTACTTAAAACAAAAACTGTTGATGAAAATTCACAAATGTATTTATATATACCTACAAAGAGTGGATATACTTTTGTTGAATGGAATACTAAGAGTAATGGTAATGGTACAGGTTACTTAGATTCCGATAGAATTTATGTTACTAAAGATATGACCTTATATGCACAATGGGAAGAGAACACAAACTCAAACAATAATAACAATGGTAACAATACAGATACAGTCAAGGTTACTTCAATTGCAGTTTCAGGTGCTAGTGGCTTAAAGAGCATAGCTGTTGGTGGAAGTTTACAAATGACTTGTATTGTTTCACCAGGTGATGCAACCACTCAAAGTGTAAAATGGTCAATATTAAGTGAAGGTGGAAGTGCAACTATAAGTACTACTGGTAAATTAACAGGAACAGGGGCAGGAAAAGTAATTGTTAAAGCAGCAGCAACGGATGGTTCTGGAGTTGTTGGAACTACAGAAATAACAATAGCTGCATCATAATATTTAAGTTTTTTAAAGAAGAAGGTTATTTCAAAGTATATTTTGAAATAGCCTTCTTTTAATTGATAACTTCATTTTGCTGGCAGTCCTGAACAAAGTATACATGTGGAATAGTACTAAATTAAGATAGATAGGAAGTATACATAAAATATTTCATATGATATAATAATTTAGTTAATGATAAGGAAATTATTAAGTAAGTTAAGGACTAATATAGCATTAGTTAAATTCAATGGGAGGATCATTCCAATGTAAATAGAGGAAGTTAATATTTGATTGTTGTAATAAATTTTTTAACATAATTGACAAGTGAATATTATTATTGTCAATTATAATATATAGTAGGTTATAAAATAATATTGTGAACGTAATAGGAGGGTTAGCTTTGGCTGATTATATAAAAGAAATTGAAAAAAGAAGAACCTTTGCAATAATTTCTCACCCTGATGCTGGTAAAACAACACTTACAGAGAAATTATTACTTTATGGTGGAGCTATAAGACTTGCAGGGTCTGTTAAAGCAAGAAAGGCTTCAAAACATGCAGTTTCTGACTGGATGGAAATTGAAAAACAAAGAGGTATTTCAGTTACTTCTTCTGTAATGCAGTTTAATTATGATGGGTATTGCATTAATATACTAGATACTCCTGGGCATCAAGACTTCTCAGAAGATACATATAGAACACTTATGGCTGCTGATAGTGCTGTAATGGTTATTGATGCTGCAAAAGGTATAGAAGATCAAACAAGAAAGTTATTCCACGTTTGTGCTCTTAGAGGAATTCCAATATTCACATTTATAAATAAGATGGATAGAGAAGCGCAAGATCCATTTACTTTACTTGATGACATTGAAAATGAGCTTGGAATAAAAACTTATCCAATAAACTGGCCAATAGGATCTGGTAAAGAATTTAAAGGTGTTTATGAAAGACAGAACAAGAGAGTTTTAGCTTTTAATGGTGGAAATCATGGGCAAACTGAAGTTGAAGCAACAGAAGGCGATGTTAATGATGAAATCTTTAAAGATCTGCTTGGAGCTCCTCTACATGAAAAGCTTATGGAGGATATTGAGCTTTTAGACATAGCTGGAGATGAATTAGATCTTAAAAAGGTAAGAGAAGGTGAATTGACACCAGTATTCTTTGGATCTGCTTTAACTAACTTTGGTGTTGAGCCATTTTTAGAACACTTTTTACAGATGACTTCATCACCACTTCCAAGAAACTCTAGTATAGGAGAAATTGATCCTATGAATAAGGAGTTCTCTGCCTTTGTATTTAAGATTCAAGCAAATATGAATAAGGCACATAGAGATAGAATTGCCTTTATGAGAATTTGTTCTGGAGAATTTAAAAAAGGAATGGAAGTTATGCATATGCAAGGGGGCAAGAAAATAAAACTTGCTCAACCACAACAATTCTTAGCAGAAGAAAGAGAAATTGTTGAAGAAGCTTATGCAGGAGATATAATTGGTGTGTTTGATCCAGGTATATTCTCAATTGGGGATACATTATGTATGCCAGCAAATAAATTTAAATTTGAAGGAATACCAACCTTCGCACCAGAACATTTTGCAAGAGTAAGACCAGTAGATACAATGAAGAGAAAACAATTTGTAAAAGGTGTTTCTCAAATTGCTCAAGAAGGCGCAATTCAAGTATTTAAGGAAACCCATATTGGTATGGAAGAAATAATAGTTGGAGTTGTTGGTGTGCTTCAATTTGAAGTTTTAGAATACAGATTGAATAATGAATATAATGTCGATGTTAAGATGGAAAGATTGGCTTATAGATACGTTAGGTGGATTGAAAATAAAAATATCGACATGGATTCATTAAACTTAACTTCTGATACTAAGAAGGTTAAGGATCTAAAAGATAGAAATCTTTTAATATTCCAAAATGACTGGGGGATTAACTGGGCATTAGAGCATAATAAGGGCTTAGTTTTATCAGCAGTTGGAAAGAGCGAAGAATAATTTTATAAAAAATAAATTTAGCAATATATAAAGTTTAAAGATTGCGGAATTACAGTGAAAATATTTATTAGAAAGAAATAAGAAAGTAACCAAAAGAAGAGATATCTCATATTAATATAATATAACATTTTCATACATGGAGAGGTAGAAAATGAGTAACTGTAATTTTAGCGATCCAGGATTCAATACTTTAGGAGAAAATTGTGGTAATGATCCAGTAAGCGATCTAACCTTGTCTACAATGGTAGTAGGCAGCCAGGAAGCTCTTTTAAATAGGCTAATATTGGTGTTATTATTTTTATATGCTTATACCAATCAAAATTTTATTTGCTATTTAATGAGTGTAAATGAAAAGATAATGTGTAACCAAATGTGCCTAACAGATAAATTAGTAGATAATTTAATGGACAATCTTGAAGATTGTAGAAGTAGCCTTGATAGCTGCAGAAGAGGGAAACATCGCTAAAAGAGAGCACTTAAGAGGCTCTCTTTTAGTGATTTTTGTACATATTACGATAATTTAATACGAAAAAACACTTATTTTCTAATTTTCATCTTTAATGCAGTAAGGTTTTTTGTTAAAATCAAATATAAGGAGGTGCAGACGGTTTTGAAAATTAAAAGAAAACTTATTACATTTGTTCTAGCGTTTGCAATGGTATTAAGTTTTATTCCAACATTGAGTGTAAAGGCAGCAACTACTGATTTTAAAATAATATCAGATACAAAAGTTACTGCAAAAGAAGCAGGAGATTGGGCTAAATCTAAAGGCGCAACAGATACTTTTATAGGCTTAGCAGATCTATACTTTAAATATGCACCAGATCATGGTGATGTAAATCCAGCTATAGCTTATGTACAAGCTGCAAAAGAAACTGGCCTTGGAAAATTTGGAGGAGTGTTAGATGATAGTTATCATAATCCATGCGGGTTAAAGAAACCTGAAGGTGGAAGTGATACTGATCCAAATGCTCACCAAAAGTTTGCTAGCTGGGATGAAGGTGTACAAGCTCATTTAGATCATTTAGCCTTATATGCAGGTGCGGATGGATATCCACGAAGTGATACACCTGATCCAAGGCATTTTGCAACAATTAAAGGTAGAGCGACAACTGTAAATTCATTAGGTACTAAATGGGCGCCAAGTGCTACATATGGTGAAGAAGTAAATAAATTATATAAAGATTTAATGGATTTTGCAGGAGTAGATTATCCAAAGGATACTATTGATGATTCAACAAGTACTGATAATAGCAAAGATAATACTCAGTCCTCAAATGGAACTCCAAATCCAGGAAAACAAGAAAGTAAACCAAGTGTACCGAATGTATCTAGTGTTATTCCAGATAATCAACCAAAGAATGTTATTACAGCTACAGATGATAAAACTAACATAACATCTACAGTTGGATGGAAGAATGAAGATGGAAATTGGTATTACTATAAATCTGATAATACGAAAGCTATCGGATGGATTAAGCCAGACAGCAATTGGTATTATTTAAATGATGAAGGAAAATTGCAAACTGGATGGTTTAAATATAATAGTAAATGGTACTATAGTGACAGTTCAGGAGCTATGGTTAAGGGCTGGAAACAGATAGGTGATGAATGGTATTTCTTGTCTGATTCAGGAACTATGGCAACTGGAATTTTATTTGATGGCTCAAACTTGTATTATCTACAAGATTCTGGAGTTATGGCTGAATATAAAGGCTGGAATAAAATCGGTGATAATTGGTATTTCTTTGAAGCTGGCAGCAAAATAAAGACTGGTTGGCTTAAAGATAATGGCAATTGGTACTATCTTCAAGGTGATGGAAGTATGGTAACTGGTATTAAGAAGATAGACAATAAGAATTATATGTTAAATCAAGATGGAAGTATGGCAACAGGCTGGATACAACAAAATAATATCTGGTATTATTTCAATCAAGATGGAAGCATGGCAACAGGTTGGATTTTAGATAAGGGAACTTACTATTATTTATATGATAATGGAGCTATGGCTAAAGGATGGATTAATCTTGGTGATGCATGGTATCATTTAGAAAATGGTGGTGCTATGTCAACTGGTTGGGTTACATCTAATGGAGATACTTATTATTTAAATCCTTCAACTGGAAGATTGGTTACAAACACTACACAGGATGGATATAAGATTGGTTCAGATGGTAAGAGACAAAATGCTTCTACTGTTAAAAATGATGACAGTACTAGTTCTGGATCTAATTCATCTCAAAGTGACAAAGGAAATTCAGGATCTAATTCATCTCAAGGTGATGTTGATAATTCTGGAACAAGTTCACCAATAAATAATAATACATCGAATGGTAAAAAAACAATAGTAATAGATGCAGGACATGATTATGGAAAAGATTATGGTGCAGAAAGTACTATTGATGGTGTGACTTATAGTGAAACAGAATTAAATATTCAAGTTGCTGATAAATTAAAGAAAGAACTTAAAGCTAAGGGTTACAATGTGTTGATGACTAGAGAGCTTGGTAGCAAGCCTTCGTATGGCTCATTAACGGCTAGTCTTACTCATAAGGTAACGACAGCCAATAATATAAATGCAGATTTCTTTATAAGCATACATCATAATTCAGCAGGTGCAACAGCACAAGGAGTAATGACTCTTTATAGTAATGAGCCTCAAGATACTAGTTTTGGTGGTAAATTAAATAGTGCTAGAATAGATAAAAGTAGAAAAATAGCTACATTAATAAATAATAATATTGCTAGTAAGCTGAATTTAAACAATAGAGGCGGACAAGAACAAAATCTATTTGTATGTAGAAATGCAAATATGCCTGCAGTATTAGTTGAAGTTGGATTTATAACGAATAAAGAAGAAGCAATAAGATGTGCGGATCCAAGTAGTCAGCAAAAAGTAGCAGAAGCAATAGCAGAAGTTATTGCAAACAATGTATAAATATAAAATGGATCAAAAATAGAAACTTATAAAGAATAAGTAATGAGTGTTGTAAACAATATATAAATATTAAACGTATTTTAATAGAAGGAAATGCAATTTCTATTTTGTCAATATATTATTGATAAAAATCAAGAGATAGCATTTCCTTCTATTCTATTTGTTTATATATTCTAGTGACCTAAATTTCTAAATAATAAGTTTCTAAACATTGCCAACATTTATTTTAAACAGCTGTATATAAAGTTTTTTTGAAAAGTAGTTCCAAATGCAATTGATAAGGGAGTTTGATTTGCATTTCTATATTTATAATAATGCTATAATTTTAAGAATAAATTAGTTATAATTATAATTACAACATGCACAATGAAAATGAGGTGGAAAAATGGAATGGTTTAAGAAAATAATGTATGGAAGATATGGTGGAGACAGCTTGTCTGGAGCGTTAATTGTATTATCTTTCATATTGTTAATAATATCAAATATTTTACCTAAAGCTTTATGGTTTATAGTAATAGTTGCATATATTCCTACTGTTATATGTATTTTTAGGATTTTTTCAAGAAATATTTATAAACGTCAAATGGAAAATTATAAATTTTTAAAAATAAAAAATACTATGAGAAATTCGCTTAGACGAAAGCTAAATAAATTAAGAGATCTAAAGACTCATAAATATTTTACATGCACGAATTGTAAGCAAAGTTTGCGTGTGCCACGAGGACAAGGAAAAATTTCAATTACATGTCCAAAATGTAAAAATACCTTTAAAGGAAAATCATAAAAGAAAATTTAATAGTAAAGTTAACAAAAGTACCTTTCGTAATGTATGACTATTGTATTATATTATGGAAGGTTTTTGGTTTTTAGGTCACATAATAATAAAAAAGAAGTAAATTTAATTAAAGAACGGAATTGTAAGTAAAGTTATTAATTTACAAGATGTGTTTATATATCTAAAGATGAAACTTAAAGGTTCGATATTTAAAGTAGGGTATATTCAAATTGAGTATGCATAAGTGAGTTTAAATCCAATTATTATAACATATTAATTTAATAATTAAAAATTAATATGATAATATAAATATTATAAAAGTTCGATTACAAAAGATAAGTTTGAAGTTTAGAATCAATTTAGGAGGATGACAATCATGCGTGAAATGAAAAAGAGGTTTGTAGCATTATTAATAGTATTTACAAGTATAGTATCCTTTTTCCCAGTTGGATTTAGTGGTCATGAAGCTAAAGCGGCAGCTTCAGATGCGTCAGCTATACAAGTAAGTATTGCAGGAGATAAAAATCTGATAACACCAAGAAATGATACTACATTGAATGAGACAATATATTCTACTCAAAATGTTGTAGGAGGCTTCGATATAACAGTAAAAGATGTAAGAACTACTATTGATGCTTTGCAAAAATTAGCAAAGGATACAAAGACATCAACATCTGATATAACTCAACAAAATGTTGAAATAGTTTCTATCAATGGTACTCCTGTTACAGATACTACTACATTGAATGAAATAGGAATAACTATTTCTGATTATCAAATTGTAAATGGAGCAGTACCAAGTGTAGGTAAAACTATAAAGAATTTACCTTTAGGAGTTAATAAGATAGAGTACAAAATTTCATTTAGAACACAAAATGTTGACTTTGTACCAGCAAGTAAAAGTCTTAGTGGAGTGGATGAAGCTAATGTTGGAACATATAAGGATACAGAATATGCAAGTCAAACAATAACAATAGAGCATGCAACTGACTTCGTTGTTAACAAAATAAATCCTATGACTTTTAAGGCTTATGTTGGATCTCAAAATTCTTTTGATAATATAACAAATGCTTTTATTGGTACAGCAAGTGAAAAAGTAAATAATACAACTCCATTTTTATATGTACAAGATGCAAAAGCAGATTCAAGTATGGCACTTAGATATACCTTTGATGTACCCGATTCTGTTTCAGCATTAAAGTATGTTATGACATTTGAAAATACAATGAATTTAGAAAATGCAATGGTATATAAAAATGGTAAAAAAGCTACAATTGGAACAGAATATAATATTGATGGGCAGCAGCTTACTGGTAGTTTGGCTAAATTAGGACAGCCAGAGTCAATAGTAGTTAAATTGGATTCTGGAAGTGGAGCCAACAAAGATATCCAAAAAGCTTATGCAATAGAAATTCGATATAAAAATTTGAATTCTAGCAATGATTATAGCTTAAAAAATGCTGGAATAACAAAGCTTAATTATAATGACAATACAGATGTGCAAGCATATGTTGGTAAGGTATTTAATGTTTTACAGGATAAGAATGCTACGTTCAAGACTTATAAAGGAGAAATTTATATTGATCAAAGGGCTGGGATGGTATCTCTAGATCCAACTTTATTGAGAGATAAAACTACTGTGGGTTATGTTTTAACCAATAATTATACGGACTCTACTGGAAAGACTCAGGTAGTAAAGTCAGAACTTAAAAATGGAAAACAATTTATTGATTTTAAAGCTAGTACAACAACAAATGAGTTACAATTAGATGTATATGCGGCTAGCAATGGTGAAATAACAGATACACAGACTATTCTAGCAAGATATTTATTTAAGGTTAATCTTATAAATACAAGTAATTTTGACATGAATTTATCTTTTGATGTTGCTGATAATTCTAGTTCTACGGCAAAAACTCCGTATTTAACTCAACCAGGAACAACAAATTTAATTGATAAATTTTATACATCAAGACGTACTTATGATTTATATTATGGATCACCAAATTCAGATTCAGTAAAGGTATCTCTTGATAAAACTAAAAGAAGTAATTTAAATGAATATATAAAAGTTTGGCTTGCAGATGATGTTAACAGCAATAATTTAACAGAAGCAACAGCATCAGTTAATAACAAGCCAATATTAGCTACTGACGGTAGTGGTAATTATGTTAGAGATACTGACCTTAATGTAAAAATTGGTACAGCTAAGAAAATGGTTGTACAAGCATATTATGATGAATTTACATATGTAACAGATTCAAGTGGAAATAAGGTTATCAAAACTAACACTGATGGAGAACCTATATATACAAGTGAGCCAATAGGAGATACTTATGTTTTCTATTTGCCTGAAAATTATGGAAATCAGACTAATCCAAATCAAGGACAGAAATCAGATAATGCTGTTTTGAATTCTTTAAAAGTAAAAGGTTATAGTTTAACTAATAGTAATGGAACTACAGGTTTTTCAAGTACTGATTATAACTATAATGTAACTGTCGATAAGGAAGATACTACAGAAAAATTCACAGTAATAGCACAAGATGCTAATATATCTTCCATTACTGCTACAATCAATAGTGGCGATCAATCATATACTTTACCTTCAGGAGAAGAAACTGAGTTGCCTTTGGATTCAAGTGGAACAACAAAGGTAAAAATAGTTGTAACTGCACAGGATGGAACTACGACAAAGACATATACAGTAACTTTAACTAATAATAATAAAAGTAGTGATGCTGCGTTAAAGAATGTAATTCTTAATACAGGAGACTATACATTTGATCCTACAGCTGATATAACAAAAGTTAGAGTAGATACAAATGTAACTAATATAAAGGTAACACCTGTTCCAAAGAATTCTAATTCTACAATTACTGTTAATGGACAGACTTATTCTGATACAGCAATATCTGTAAGTCTTAGAGGAAATCAAAAGACTCAAATTACAATAGAAGTTAAATCAGAAGATGGAGCATCTACTAAAACATATACTTTAGAAGTCTATAGAGTTGATAATTCTGATTGGAACAATAACAACAACAATAATAATACAGACGATGATCAATTTTATGATGATTTTAATGATACTTGGGTAGATTTAAGTAAATATGAAGAGTGGGGAACTGTAAATGGAAAACCTGCTTATTTTGACAAACATAATAGACAAGTTAAAAATGCTTGGATAACTACTGGTGGTAAAAATTATTATTTAAATAATATAGGATTTAGAGCATCAGGTTGGAAGGTTGATAACACTGATGGTAAGACTTACTATTTGGATCCAACAACAGGAGAAATGAGAATGGGTTGGATTAATGTGGATAATAAAGTTTACTATCTTGGTAAAAATGGAGTAATGCATAAGGGCTGGTTGAATTTAAATGGAAAATGGTATTACTTTACTCCAAATGGACAAATGGTAATTAACCAAGGTATGTTTATTGATGATAAGGTATATACTTTTGGACAAGATGGTGCAGCTTCATGGTAATATAAACAAGTTTGAAACCATACTGTATTTAAGAGATTAATTTAAGTAATAATGCTGTTTAAATAATTTTCATAGTTATTTAAGCAGCATTTTTGCATTAATTTGTAATTGTTTTATTGACATAAAAGGGGATTAGGAATATAATTGTTTTAGTTCAAATTTCGAACAGCGATTATTGAATATATAAATAATTTGAAAAGGGGAGCTAGGTAACATATGTTGGAGGATAGAATAAAAATATTAAAAACTTTAAATGATAATTTTAATATAAATCAAAGAGAATTAGCCAAAAGAACTAATATATCCCTTGGTAAGGTTAATGCTGTTTTAAAGGAATTTACAGAGGCTGGATACATAGATAGAATAACAAATAATAGGGGAACTTTATATAAAGTGACTGAAAAAGGTATGAAGTATTTAGAAGAAAATATTACTTCGGCAAAGAATACTAGATTAAAGCTTCATGAAGAAGAAAAGAAAATAGTAAAACAAGCTGTTATATTAGCAGCTGGTAGAACAGAGGAATTTGAAAAACCTGTTGGAATGCTTGAAATTGAAGATTTTAAGTTGATTGATAGAACTTTAAATATATTAAAAGAAAATGGAATAACCAAAACTGTAATAGTTACAGGATATGAAAGTCAATATTTTGAAGAATACTTTAAAAGTAGTAAAAACATAAAGTTAGTAAAAAGTGATACTTATAAGTGGACAGGTACAATGCATTCTTTATCTTTAGCTAAAGAATACATTGATGATGATTTTTTACTTATTGAAAATGACTTGATTTTCGAAAAAAGAGCAATAAAGGAATTAGCTGAAAGTCAAAGTCGCGATTGTATACTTTTTACTAATGAAAGTGGTTCTGGAGATGAAGCCTTTGTTGAAATAAGAGATAATCATTTATACAAGATGTCTAAAGATATCCACCAATTTAACAAGATTGATGGAGAAATGATTGGACTTACTAAAATTTCATACAAGCTGTATAGTATGATGCTTGAAGAATTTAAGGGGAATGTAAATCCATATTTAAATTATGAATATGTACTATTAGATGTTGCAAGAGATTATAATATTGGATTTGTTAAAATAGATGATCTTGCATGGGGGGATGCAGATACTCCAAAGGAATACGAAAAGATTAAAAATTATCTTTATCCAACTATAAGAAGAAGAGAGCTCAACTATGAAATCAATAATATAAAAACTATAATCCGTGAATCATTGAAGGTTAAAGATGAGGATATCACTGAAATAGTTCCAGCGGGAGGAATGACAAATAAAAATTACAGAATAGCTGTTAAAGGTGAAAAGTATATTTTAAGAGTTGCAGGAGTTGGGACTGAGCAAATGATTAATAGAAATACAGAAATGTTTAACTCGGCAATTGCATCTGAAAAAGGTTATAATGTTGAAGTGCCATACTTTAACTTGGAGACAGGAGTTAAAATATCTAAATTTATTGAAAATGCAGAAACATTAACTCATAGGAGTATTAAAAAAGAAGAAAACTTAAAACAAGTTACTACTATTTTGAGAAATCTTCATGAAAGTACAGATTTCCATATGGATAACGAATTTAGTATGTTTAGAGAACTTGAAAAATATGAAAATATATTGAGAAACGATCATGGAGATTTCTTTGAGGATTATGAAGAAGTAAGAGAGAAAGTTATGGCTCTGGAAGAGGAATTGAAGGTTTGTAACAGAGTGTTTGTACCATCACATAATGATTTGGTTTCAGAAAATTTTGTTAAGGATACACATGGTAGGATTTATTTAATTGACTGGGAATACAGTGGTATCAATGATGATATGTGGGATTTAGCAGCACTTTCTTTAGAAAATGAGTTTTCAGAAGATGACATTGAGTTAATGTTTAGGTTATACTTTAATGGAAAAGAAGCTGATAAAGATTCCAGAAGAAGATTATTAATCCATCAGATATGCCAGGATTTTCTATGGGCAGTTTGGACATTAATTAAAGAAGCTGAAGGCGATGATTTTGGTACTTATGGAATTGATAGATACAATAGAGCAAAAGAATATTTGAATAAATTATAAATAGCGGTATACAATTTGCACAGTTTGATTTATAATGCCAACTGTAAACTGTAAACTGTAAACTGTAAACTGTAAACTGTAAACTGTAAACTGTAAACTGAACTAGAGGTGTGTTATGAGAGCAATTTTAATGGCAGCAGGAATGGGAACAAGATTAAGACCATTAACAGAAAATACTCCAAAGTCTTTAATTGAAGTTAATGGAATGTCTTTACTTGAAAGACAAATACTAAATTTAAGAGAGTGCGGAATTAATGAAATTATAGTTTTAACTGGTTATCTTCATGAAAAGTTTGATGATATAGTAAAAAAGTATAATCTTATAAAAGTAGTTAATGAAAAATTTGATGTATATAACAATATATATACTATGTATCTTGTAAGACAATATCTTAATGATGCGTTTGTTATAGATGCAGATAATTATATTACTAAAAACTTTTTACCAAAAGCCAAACCAACAACGTCAATATATTATTCTGCCTGCAAGGAAAATATAGTTGGTGAATGGATTTTAAAATATGATGATAATGGAAGAATATTTGGAGTGGATATTGGAAAAGAAGGTGATGAACCTAAATATATAATGTCTGGAGCATCTTTTTGGACAGAAAAAGATGGAGAGCTTATTGCTAAGAAAGTTGAAGAAGCAGTAGATAAGGGCGATTTTAGAGATTTGTACTGGGATAGTATTGCTGTAGATAATCTAAAGAATATGAATGTTTATATTGAAAAAATTGAATCAGATGATATATTTGAAATAGATTCATTGCAAGATTTAGAGTATTTAAAAAGAACTCTTAATTTATAAATAGTCCCAATAGATAATGAAGCAATTAGAGGTAGTTTGTTTCACTTTATAGTATTCAAATGTGATTTTGAATTTGCTAGAGTGAAACAAGCACCTCTTATTTTTGTGGAGATTTTTATTATTACATGTGCTTATGAAGATAGTGATCTTGTTTTTCTAAGCAACTAACATCAATAATATTGTTTTTGGCAGGGTGAACAAGATGTATGTTAGGCATACAAATTTTTTTATTAAAAAATTGTGAACCTACACTGTGAAGATTATTGTATAAGTTAAGAATTTTGTAAGTTATATTAAATGCATTTTTGTTTATTTTCATTTTAGTTTTAAGATTAATATCATTCCAGTTTGTTTCGTAAAGGGTTTCGTGAAATTTAAATATGTAATTCATGCCTAAAAGATTTAAATTTTTTTTGAGCAGATTTGTATTATAAAATAATCCTGCACCAGCTGTTGTTGAAACTACTATACCAATCTTATTATGTATCAGTGATTTTATTTTAGCATCAATAAAATATTGCGATAGATTGTAAAAAAAGTTCTTCATTCCAATACTAATGTCACAATTAGAAATTTGAGAAGCAATAATGAATAAATCTGATTTTTTTAATGAAGTTATAATTTTTTTAAAGGTATCCATATCGGGAGAGGGAGAATTAAAATTTTCAATATAAGAAAGTTTCTTCAAAGTACCATGATTTCCCGATAAGTAGAATTCAGTTACTTCCAAATCTACATTGATCTTTAAATTGTGTAATAAAAGTTGTACACAATTGAATGCGTTATTTTTATTGTCATAAATAATGGTAATGTTCAAAACTATCATCCTTTCAATACATATGTATCTTTAAATTCAGCAATGTGATTTTTTAATGAAGTTAATTCTTTATCAGTTATATTATCATCCTTATAGAATAATAGAAAAGCTGGAGAATAAAACTGAAGAGCTAAAATATAAGGGTCTTTTTTAATAACTACATTTTCGTTCATAAGCAATTCAAAGATTTTGGTATGAAAATTTAAAATATCTTCAACAAATATTTTATTATATATATTTGCAATTTCGGAATTATTGAATTGTTCTATTATAAGCAACTTTCTAAATTTAACAACATACTCATCTTTTAAATAAAACATAAACATCTCTATACAGTCTTTAAAAAAATACTCCTCTGAGAAATATTTAATCTTGTTAATAACAATTTCATTAATACAACAATTGTATATCATGTGATCAAAGAAATTAGAGATATAAGCTGAATATTTACTTATTATAGTATCTAAAATATCTTGCTTATTTTTAAAATGATTATAAAGAGAACTTGCTTTGATACCAACTGCTTTAGCGATATCTCTTACAGATATTGCATCAAAGCCCTTTGTTGAAAAGAGGTTTAATGCTTCATAGATAATTTTGTCTCGAGTATTCATAAAAACTCCTTAGAGAATAGTAATTTTAATATATGTATTGTTTTAATATTTTTTAATAATATATTTTAAACACTAATGTTAGAAAAAGTTATATAGAGTTTAAAAAAATAACAATAATACTACTTATAATTATTTATTATTTTTAAACTAACAATTGATAGTTTAATTATACACCAAAAAAAGTAAAAAGAACATAAAATTTCTATAAAATTATAAAAATATATGAAAATTTTAAATATTTTTTCTGAACATATTGTAATGAACAATGAACAATGATAGTATTAAGGTGTTCAGAAAATGAACTTGATAAACGTATATGGTATATGAAAAATATTAATGTATAAACTATAAATGAATGATTAAGGGGGATTTTTAATGGAAAATAATAAAAATGACTATAAGATTGGTGTGTTTACCGGAATAGGTTCGGCAGTAACTTGGGGGATAGATACTGTTTTAGTGGCATTAATACTTGCTATGAGTCCATTCTCATCTGAAGGTGCGGTACTTGTGGCACCAATCATAGCAGCATGTTTTCATGATGTATTTTCTGCAATATGGACATTTATATATCTTGCAATAAAAGGAAAATTATCACCATTAGTTAAAGCTATGAAAACTAAGAGCGGATTGGTAGTTGCATTAGCAGCAATTATGGGTGGTCCAATTGGTATGACAGGATATGTAATGTCAATTAAATATATAGGAGCATCTTATACAGCAATTATAACATCATTATATCCTGCAATTGGAGGAGTTTTAGCATACTTAATATTAAAGGAGAAAATAGGTAAAAAGGGATGGGCAGGATTAATTGTTGCAATTATAGGAATATTTTTAATTGGATATTCACCAGATGGATCTGAAGTTAGTATGATTGGAATTATATGGGCTATAGTGTGTGCAGTAGGATGGGGAAGTGAATCTGTTATATGTGCAATTGGAATGAAGGATGATGAAGTTTCAGCAGAATCTGCACTTCAAATAAGACAATTAACATCAGGTATTGTTTATGCTGTCTTAATAGTTCCAATGATAGGGGGAATTGGAATAGGTATGGAAGCTTTAAAAACAAATTCAGTTTGGTGGCTTATAGGAGTTGCTTTAGCAGGAACAGCATCATATTTGTTCTATTATCAATCAATTGATAAAATTGGGGCTACAAAAGCAATGGGATTAAACTCTACAAATACTGTTTTTGCAATAATATTTGATGTATTAATAAATGGAACTCAATTAAGTTTAAAAACAATTATATGCAGTTTGATGGTTATGGGAGGAGTTTATTTTATGGCAAAAATTTCAGAAGAAACTAAAGAAACTCCAAAGCTTGCAGAAGCTAATTAGTATAATATATGTTTAAAAGATAAAGGTAGTAAGTAATTTATATTAAATAAGTTATTTACTACCTTTGTTATTATTTTGCTGATTGGCCTTATATATTTATATTTTAGAAAATAAATATATATAAAATAATTGCAGAGTCTGATAAAATTAATTTATGTTTTGCAAGTAATTATAAAAGGGGAGATTCATTATGAAAAAAAATTATAAAGCCGGTGTATTAAGTGGCGTAACCTCAGCAATCACTTGGGGATTGGATACCGTGTTAATGGCAATCGTGCTTGGGATGAGCCCATTTTTACCAGAGGGAGCAATTTTTTTAGCACCATTTATAACTGCATTTTTTCATGATGCTTTTTCAGCAGCATGGACATTCATATACCTTGCAAGTAAAAGACAATTAGGTCATTTGTTTAAAGCTATGAGAACTAAAAGTGCTTTATTTGTTGTACTTGCGGCACTTATGGGGGGACCTGTTGGAATGGCAGGATATTTACTTGCAGTTAAGCTTATTGGACCATCTTATACTGCAATAATCTCATCATTATATCCAGCAGTTGGGGCTATTTTAGCTTATTTCATATTAAAAGAGAAAATGAATAAGAAAGCATGGATTGGATTAATATTTGCAATTATAGGTGTATCAATAATTGGATACTCATCAAGTGAGAATGGAATCAGTATAGTTGGATTTTTATGTGCTTTGTTATGTGTGTTTGGTTGGGGAAGTGAATGTGTTATATGTGCGTATGGAATGAAAGATGATGAAGTATCTTCTGAATTTGCACTTCAAATAAGACAAATGACTTCGGCAATAGTATATGGAATTCTAATAGTTCCAATTGTAGGTGGAATTGGACTTAGTTTTGAAATCTTAAGGACAAGTGTAATATGGTGGATCGGAGCTACAGCATTGTCAGGAACAGTATCATATTTATTCTATTACAATGCAATTTATAAAATTGGTGCTACTAGAGCTATGGGGTTAAATATAACATATGTTGTTTGGTCAATTGTATTTGACGTATTCATTAATGGTAGAAAGATAGATATAATGACAATCGTATGCAGTTTAATGGTTATAGGTGGAGTTTATTTTGTAGCAAAGCAACCTGAAGCTGGGACAGATGAAGTTCCAAGTCTTATGGAAGTTGAATAATTTGGTTTAATTAATACGATATATTTAAAATAATATGCATAATTTATGCTTAATTTCATTAAGAAAAGTTTATTTGAAAACTTAGTCTTAAATATTGAGCATAATTTATGCTTTTTTTTATTTTTTATGAATTTATAATGCAGTAAAATCTGTGGATAATATATGAAAAAGGCTATTTAAATGAGCTGTGTATAAGAAAAAAATAAAAAACAAATCATATTCGCCTGCATAAAATGTTATCATATGCAGCATAGCTGCCATTTCTAATGTGCATATTTTTCTCACATACGTTCGAAAAGGCAGATGCGCACCTATAAAAAGAGTGCGAAGCACAATACGGAACTTAATATTAAAAATCTCCGGCTCCACAGTCGCCTGCGATTTTTTTATTGATAATTAGTAATTGAGCTAATAGCAAAGCATATGTAATAAATTTTTAAGTATAGTTTAAATTATACATAGTATAATATTTGAAAAAATATTATATGAATAATATTTTTGGTTAAAATTCAATAAATAATAAAAGAATATTAGATACAATAATGTAGAAAAAATAAAAATATATAAAAAAATATCAAAATTTGTTAAAATTAATATATAGATTTATTAATTATATGGTAATGGGGTGTTAGCATGAATGTAAGGAGGAAATTTATTGTTTTTTCTACATTATGGGGGATAGTACCTGTAATTGTTTTGACAAGTATATATATTGCAAATTTTAAGACTAAAGGCATGGAACTGATTAAGCAAAATATAGTAACATTTAGTAACGATCAAGCTGTGAGTATTGAAGCGTTTTTTCAACGAAATATAAATAATAACAACGTTATTTCAGATTCTCTAGTGGTTAGAGAATTGTTAGAAAATTCAAATAATGTAATGAGTGATGAAAACATAAAAAAATTTAATGATGTAGTTAATAAAGATTCCTTTTCAATTAGGCAAATGCTTTTTAATAAGCAAGGTAAAATAATTGCAGCAACAGATAATATCTATAAAAACTTTACTTTGTCAGAAGATGAAATGAAAAGACTTGAAAATAGTGAATTGGTTATAACAGATATTGTAGAAGGAAATGATTTTAATAATTATATGAAAAGTGCAATAATAGCAAGTCCAATATTTTTTGACGGCCAATATAAAGGCTTTATAGTTAATGTAATAAATATGAATTATTTTGATACTCTTGTTCGTAGGGCACATTTATTTAAGAGTGGTGAAATTACAATAGTAGATAAAAATGGAATTACTGCAGCAAGTAATAGCAGTGGTTTTAAAGAAAATATTAATAATAGTGTAAAGTCAAGTAATTTACAGGTGGAGTGGGAAAAAATAGAATTTGACAATAAACCGCAAGGAACTATAGAATTTACTATAAATGGAATTGAAAAAATAGGATATTATAAAAAAATTAATAACTCTGGATGGATAGTGTTAAGTGATGTTGATTTGGCTGAGTTTAAAGAACCTATTAATAAAAGTTTAGAGGAAGTAAGTATATTTTCAATATTAATTTTTCTACTTGTTATAAGTGCAAATGCATTTACAATAAATGAATTTTCGAAGCCAATTAATAGTTTATTAAAAGCAATTGGAGAAATAAAAAATGGAAATTATGAGGATAGATTTATATATAATAAGAAGGATGAATTTGGTGAAATAGCAACAGCCTTTAATGAATTGATTGATGAAGTACAGAATAATAGAAAATATATTGAAGATAAAAATAGGCAGCTGAAATCTTTAACCTCAAATATTCCTGGAGGTGTTCATCGACATATATTAATAAATGGAAAATATTACATGGACTTTCTGAGCAGTGGATATCTAAAAATTATAGGCTATAAAAGGAGTGAATTAAATAAATTACTAGGTAAAAATATACTTGACATAATTTATGAAGCAGACCATGAGCGTGTTAAAAGAGAAATTGACGAACAAATAAGTAAAGATGATAAATTTACTGTGGAGTATAGGATAAGGCGCAAAGATGGAAGTGTTATTTGGGTGCTTGATAAGGGGCGAATAATTAAAGATAACGATGGTAAAATCTTTAGCTACAATGTAGCAATGGATATAAATGATTCTAAAATAGCTTTAGAAAAACTTAAATTAAGCGAAGAAAGATATAGAATAATCACATCTCAAACGGATAACATAATATTTGAATGGAATGTTAAGGAAGATACTGTTCATTATTATGGAAATTTGAAAAATAGAAGTAATTTGAAGCAAGTTTTTGAAAATGCTACAAAGAAACTATATGATACAGATTATATTCATATTGAGGATAAAAAGGTATTTGGGAAAATGCTAAATGAAATAGTTATTGGAGAAGTTTATAAAGAAACTGAAATTAGAATGAAAATAGATGATGAGTATATTTGGCATAAAATAAGAATTACCGCTATGTTTGATGAAAATGGGGATATTTCTAGAGCTATAGGTATAATTATAGATATAGATAAGGAGCGGAAAGAAAATGAAGAACTTTTATTTAAAGCAGAAAGAGACAGTTTAACTGGTTTGTACAATAAAGGAACAACAGAAAGACTTATTGAAGAATATATTAATAATAGTAAGGGCAGTATGGGAGCATTATTTCAAATAGACTTAGATAATTTTAAATCAATTAATGACAACTTGGGACATTTAGCTGGAGATTTTGTTTTAACGAATATGTCTTCCATGTTAATAGAGATCTTTAGTGAAAATTCTATTGTTGGAAGAATAGGTGGAGATGAATTTGTAGTGTTTTTAAAAGATGTAGAATCAGAAGAATTAATTTATAGGAAGGCAGAGCAGTTAGTGCTTGGCTTTAGGACAAATTTTACTAAGGAATTCTTAAATTACAAATTATCTGGTAGTATAGGAATTGCAAAGTATCCAGAACATGGTGAAAATTTTCAGGATTTATATATTAAAGCCGATAAAGCAACATATTTAGCAAAGAATAAAGGTAAAGATAATTATTGTATTTTTGAAGAAAATTAATTAATAAATAATAATATTTGTGTTTTGGTATCAAAGTGCATTAACTAGGATTAGAGTGTATATCTATATTAGAAATTAAAAATAGTTATTATTATAATATATTTAATTTCACTAGATTAATACTCGATTCTAGCTTGTGCCTTGGATATTTCTAGTTTTTTGTTTAATAAAATTGTAATATGTGATATAGTTTTTACTATATAAATTAAATAATGAGTTTTAAATACATAAGGTTGTATAATTAAGGTAAGATTTATATGTTAATGGGGTATATTGCAATTAACATTCTATTTTTTAATAGTTAAGGTTTGATAGGGGATAAAGAAATATCCAGATTAGTTGTTGATTGAATATTGAGTATTCACCATTAATAATTGCAAATATATATGACAGAAAATAGTGTCAAAAGGGGGTAACTAGTTGATGAAGAGAATTGATTTGATTCTAATGAAACTTAAAGAAAAAAAGGACTTGGATTCAAGTGGAATTTCAGCATCGGAGATTGCAGAAGAATTAAACATTAGCAGAGCAAATGCAAGTAATGATTTAAATAAATTGGTGAGTGAAGGAAAAGCAATTAAATCAAAAGGAAAGCCAACGTTATTTATGGCTGTGGATGAAGAAAACGTTCCCCCTGATATATCAGTTATAAATAAATTTTCGGAAGTTAATCCTAGTTTATATTCAGCGGTAGAGCAGGCTAAAGCAGCTATACTATATCCACCGAATGGGATGAATATTTTGCTGCTAGGGGAAACTGGTGTTGGTAAGTCAACTTTCGCAGGGTTAATTTATAAATATGCAATTGAAATGAAAGTGAAGTCCGAAGAAAGTCCATTTATTACATTTAATTGTGCAGATTATGCAAACAATCCCCAATTATTGTTAGGACAATTGTTTGGGGTAAAAAAAGGAGCTTATACAGGTGCGGATTTTGATAAGGTAGGTCTTATTGAAAAGGCAGATGGAGGAATTTTATTTTTAGATGAAGTGCATAGGTTACCCGCTGAAGGACAAGAAATGTTTTTTACATTTATGGATAGGGGAGTTTATAGAAGACTAGGAGAAACAGATAGTGAAAGAAGTGCAAATGTTCTTATAATAACAGCAACAACTGAAGATCCAAATGCTGCTTTGCTTAAAACTTTCACTAGAAGAATACCGATGGTTATAACTATACCTGCTTTACGAAATAGAGGTATGGAAGAAAGATTTAATCTTATAAAACAATTTTTGCTTGAGGAATCTGGAAGACTTGGGAGAAGTATTACAGTGTCCATTAATTCCATAAAGGCATTCTTATCTTATAATTGTGAGAATAATATAGGACAACTAAAATCAGATATTCAGCTTGCTTGTGCTAAAGCATATGCTGATTTTCTTTCGAATAAGAAAGATGCTATAAAAATAAATAGTTTAGATTTGCCTTCGTATATTAGAGAAGGATTGTATAAGGAAGTAGAACATAGACAGTTGTGGAATAAATTAATTGATATAAATAAAAGATATTTTATTTTTGATAAAGATGAAGATAGAGAAATATTTGAAGAAAATGCAACTGATGATAATATTTATGAAATGTTAGACTTAAGAACAAATGAACTTAAGGCAAGAGGAATTAAAGGGGTAAAACTCGAAGAGGAAATTGAAAGAGATATAGAAGATTATTTTAAAAAGTATATTAGCAAGGTTGATATGTCTAATATTAAAAACATTATAGAAAAAGATGTTATGAATGTTATAGAAGAAGTTATTCATTTTTGTGAAGAGGAATTAGAAATCAATCTAGATAAAAAAATAAACTATGGATTAGCAGTCCATATCAGTAATTCAATTGATAGAATAAGAAGAAATAAAAAAATAGTAAATCCTAAATTAAGCAGTATAAGAGAAGAACATAGAAAAGAATTCAATGTTGCTGTCGATGCTCTAAAGATAATAGATCGGGCTATAGATGTAAATATGCCAATTGATGAAGCCGGTTTTATTGCTATGTTTTTAAGTTACAATTATGGAAGCTTAAAATATAAGCAAAATGATGTTTTAGTAATTGTAATTGCACATGGAGTAAGCACAGCAACTTCAATGGCAGATGCAGTGAATAGTCTTCTTGGTACAAAGAATGTTGTTGGAATTAATGCGCCTATAGAAGAAAAACCAGAAAACATACTAGGAAAGACTATAGATTATATAAAAAAAAATGAAATTAAATCTGATATATTATTTTTGGTGGATATGGGGTCTTTAACAACCTTTGGACAAGAAATAGAAAATACATTTAATATAAAAACAAGAACAATACCACTTGTTAGTACTCTGCATGCGTTAGAGGCAACTAGAAAGTCTATGATGGGGTATTCGTTAGATGAAATTTATAGAGAAACCCTTGAAGTTAACAGTTTATATGAAGAAAATGCCTTGGAGCATAAACAAGAAAAAGAAGAAAAGAGATTGGCGATAGTTACTGTATGTACGACTGGTGAAGGTGGTGCTAAAACACTTAAGAAATTATTAGAACGTAATCTGACTTTTGATAAAAAATTGCTCGACATTGTTCCAATAAATCTTGTTGGAAAAGAAAGCATCTATGAAAGAATTGAAAAACTAAGTATAAAATATGAAATTATTTGTTTTGTAAGTCCTTTTGAATTAGAGGTGCAGAGTCCTCAATTTATGTTAGATCAAATAATAGATGGGCAAAGCACTAGTGGTATGCAGAAAATTATTGATGTTGAGGAAACATATTTAAAAATGGAGGATACTCTAGAAAATACTCTAGAAAACAGTGATGGAAGAACTGTATTAAAACATATAAAGAAATTTATTAAGAATATTGAAGAAGAATTGAAGACTAATATAAGTACTAATATTCTTATTGGGATAACCTTGCATATAGCTGCTATGATAGATATGTCTATTGAAAAAAAGACTATAATTGAATTCGAAGGAAAAGATAAATATATTAAAGATAATTTGAATTTATATAAAATAGTTAAAAATGCATTTATGCCAATTAATACTAAGTATTCAATAAATGCTTCAGAAGAAGAAATATGTTGTTTGATGAATTTTTTTAATCCAAGAATTTAAATTAATTGATAAGTTGTAAGTGAAGGACTTTTTAAAGTACACGAATAACTTATCAATTTTTTTATAAAGATATCCAAAGCGAGAATTAGACATATGCGGAACTTACCGAAATTAAACACATATTTATTACAGCGGACTAATGAAATTTTCGCTGGATAGGTTCTAAGTGGAAGGTTGCACCCATTTCTGCATGTTCCTAAAATAAATTTATGACAAGCAGAAAATGGAACAACCTTCCACTAACAACCATCACAGCTTAATTTCATATGCCGCTTGCACAAATATGTATCTAATTTCTAGTGTAGTGTTACGATTATAATTTCTTAATGATGCATGTATATTCCATTTATAAGTTAAACTTTTAAATTGGATATCTATAAATAAAACACATTAACAATGTGTTTCGATACTTTTTATGAAAAATAAAACACATTAAAACCTTTACAATAATTGTCGAAAGACACGAAAACGTTTAAAACACTGGGATTGTAAAAAGTTGAAAAATTTTTTTGATTATTAAAAACTTGGCACGGTTATTGCTTTATATATATGCATAAGATAAATAAAACAAAATGATGTTTGAATAAATTAAAAAAATATAGAAGCAAAGTGAGGAGTTAACTATGGAAGAAATGGAAATGGCAATTATGAATATAATAATTAATGCTGGAGATTGCAAAAATCACGCTTATATGGCTCTTAACAATGTAAATGAAGGGAATTATGAGGAAGCTGATAAAGAAATGGAATTAGCCAATGATGCATTAGCTAAAGCTCATGATGGTCAAACGATGTTTCTTCATAAAGAAGCAAATGGTGAAAAGATAGATATGTCAGTGTTGTTTGTGCATGCACAAGATCACCTTATGACAGCAATAACAGAAAAAAATTTGATAGAACAAATAATAGAACTAAGAAAAATTGTAAATACTTTAATTAAGTAATAAATTTCATTAAATAATTTTATATTTCAGGAGGAAAAGATTATGATAACAATTAGATTATTTTGCGCAGCAGGAATGTCAACAAGCCTTTTGGTTAATAAGATGAAAGATGCAGCTAAGGCTAAAGGAATAGAAGTGGATATAGAGGCTTTCCCAGAAGGACAAATGGATAAGCATTTAAATAATGTACAGGTTGCTCTATTAGGACCACAAGTTGGGTACACATTAGCAAAGGCTAAAAAGATCTGTGAACCATTAGGAATTCCAGTAGACGTTATACCAATGGTTGATTATGGAATGATGAATGGACAAAAAGTATTGGATTTTGCATTAAAATTAGCTGGAAAATAAATTTGTGCGATTTGATGATATTTCCGTTTAGTCATTAGCTAGATGGAAATATCACAAAATAATAAAAGCTTATTATTTAGTTTGTATATGGCTATGTTATTTGTTGATTGTCAAATGTATACAATTACATAGGCGGATGCAGCTTTAAATAAGATAATAATAAATTCAAAATGTTTATTATTATTTATATATTAATATCACGGTTTTATATTTATCATCTTATATTTAATTTTAAGGAGGAATTATTATGTCATCATTTGGAAGCACTTTAAATGAAAAAGTAATACCAGTAATTATGAAATTCGTTGGCTTAAAAGGTATTGTAGCATTAAAAGACGGTATCTTGTATACGTTGCCAATAATCATGGTAGGATCAATATTCCTATTATTAGCACAAATTCCATATAAGCCTTTTAATGATTGGATGGCTAGTATGATGGGAGCGGGATGGACAGAACCTTTATTACAAGCTTATGGTTCTAGTTTCGCTATAATAGCACTTATTGCAGTTGTTGGTATAGCATATACATATGCTAAAAACGATGGACATGAACCTTTATCATCAGGAATCATAGCACTTGTAGTATTTTTGTTAACAATGAATGCTTCTGTTACAACTCCTGAAGGGGTAACAGTAGGAAATGTTATCAATAAAGATTTTATTGGTGGAAAAGGTATGGTTACAGCTATCATCATTGGTTTACTTGTTGGAGCAATTTATTCATGGTTTATGGCTAAGAAAATTACAATTAAGATGCCAGCAGGTGTTCCACAAGGGGTTGCAAATTCATTTGCAGCATTAATACCAGCAGCTGTTATAATCACAGGTGCAACAGTTTTATATGCAGTACTTAAATATGGAATGAATACAACATTTATTGAATTAATCTATAAAGTGATTCAAACACCATTACAAGGTATTTCAGATTCTTTAGGTGGAGTTTTAGTAATGTCATTCTTAATCCCATTCTTATGGTGGTTTGGAGTTCATGGTTCAACAATCGTGGGTGGTATCATGACAGGAATATTAACTTCGAATACATTAGAAAATCAAGCTATAATTCAAAGTGGAAAAGAACTTACAATAGCAAATGGTGGTCATATAGTAACACAACAATTCTTAGATAACTTTGTTAGTATGACAGGCGCAGGTGTGACAATAGGACTTGTATTATGTATGATTATCTTTGGTAAATCAGCACAAAGTAAAGAATTAGGTAAATTAGCTATAGTACCAGGATGTTTCAATATTAATGAACCAGTTACATTTGGTACACCAATAGTAATGAATCCATTTATGGCAATACCATTTATTATTAGTCCAATGGTAACAAGTTTACTTACTTATTTAGCAATTTCCACAGGAATGGTTCCACTATTCACAGGAGTAATGGTTCCATGGACAACTCCACCAGTAATCTCAGGATTCATATTAGGTGGATGGAGAACAGCATTATTACAAATTGTAATTATGGCAATATCATTCTTTATTTACTTACCATTCTTCAAGAAGCAAGATGCTATCAATGTTAAGAATGAGCAAGCAGCACAATAATAGATAAAATTACAAAATAAATAATATATAATAAACCTAATATATCTTTGTAAATCACTTAGATATATTGGGTTTATTTAAAAGGTTACATATATACAATTTGAACTACTTTTATAATAATAAAGCCATATATAATTTTAAAAATGTAGGGGGAACTTTAAATGAATAAATTTATAAAACCACTTGTAAGTATGTTGACAGTGTGTGCAATTTTATCATTTTCAACTGCAGCTAAAGCTTTAGATTCAGCTGGAACTGCTCTTAATAATCAAATTGAAAAAATAGAAGCATCAGCTCCAACAAGTGATTTTGGAAATCAAGTTAAATCAATTCAAATAACAGTTAAAGATGCATCAAATTATAATTTCAAAGCTTCTGATTTCCATATAGAATTTCCAACTGTAGTTAATGGAGCTACTCAAATATCTAAACAGGCAGTTAAAGATATAAAAATAGAAGGAAATAAGATTACTTTAAGTTTTGATGCATTTGCATACAATCAAAAATTTAATATAGTATGTGATGCTAATTCTAAGCTTAATTTTAACAAGGATAATATTAAATTTGATTTAGGAGATGCAGATAAGTTTTTAAAAAGAACATATCAAGGAAGTTATACAACTCAAACTTTGAATTATCGACTATTTGTGCCTAAAACCACTGAAAAAGCTCCATTAGTTTTAGTCCTTCATGGTGGTGGAGAAATTGGAAGCGATAATGAAGCACAATTAGTAGCGAATGATATGGTGACAGGCTTTGCTTCTGATGCACAACAAGCTATTCACAAGGCTTATGTTGTAGCACCTCAATTGCCTGCTGAATTAAAGGTTAATGTGGCAACTACAGGAAAATTAGGTTGGAATGAAGAAAAAGTGAAACCAGCTTTAATTGAAATTATAAAAGGTTTGGAGAAAGAATATCCTAATATAGATCAATCTCGTATTTATGTTGCAGGATGTTCAATGGGAGCAATGGGAAGCTGGGGATTAATTACTACTTATCCTGACTTTTTTACAGCAGCTATGCCTGTATGTGGACAAGGAGATATAGCGTTAATGGATAAAGTTAAAAATTTACCAATTTGGGCATTTCATGCAACAAATGATCCTATAGTTCCAATGTATGGACAAAAAGATCAATATAAATATAACAATAATATTATAGGAACAAAAACATTAGTATATAGACTAAAAGAGTTAGGCAGCAATATTAAATTTACAGAATACTCAACTGAAGATATGCTTAAAGCTGGAGTGCCAGTAGATAAAAATGTTGCATATAATCATTTTGCTTGGGTACCAGCATTTAATAATCAAGAGGCTATTAATTGGTTGTTTAGTCAAAAGAAATAAAATTTGCATTTAAATACTTAGAAAGTCTTAAAATCCTAATAAAGGTTTTAGGACTTTTTTATTATAATACAAAAAGCATAAAACAACTTGTTTCAGAAAAAAACAAATAACTAAAAATCAGCATGTGTCACTAAAACTTCAATAATGAACTAATTATCTGAATTTTGTGATATATTTATGTCAAGAAAAAGCAGTAAAAATATCAGTTCACAGTTTACAATTTACAGTTTACAGTTGAAGGTTTTTAACCTCAATCGTAAATTGTGCCCTGTAAACTGTAAACTGCCAAAGTGGAGGTTGAATTATGAAAAAGAAAAAAATCAAAATAGTTACTATTGGTGGTGGCTCAAGTTACACTCCTGAATTAATTGAAGGTTTTATAAAAAGAAAAGATGAACTACCAATTAAAGAAATTTGGCTTGTTGATATTGAAGAAGGAAAAGAAAAATTAGAGATAGTTGGTGCTATGGCTCAAAGAATGGTTAAAGCAGCAGGCCTTGATTGGAAGGTTAATTTAACTTTAGATAGAAGAAAAGCTCTTAAGGGAGCAGATTTTGTATCTACTCAATTTAGAGTAGGTCTTTTAGATGCGAGAATTAAAGATGAAAGAGTTCCTTTAAGTCATGGAATAATTGGACAAGAAACTAATGGTGCTGGTGGAATGTTTAAAGCATTTAGAACAATTCCAGTAATATTAGACATAATAGATGACATGAGAGAATTATGTCCAAATGCATGGTTAGTTAACTTCACAAATCCATCAGGTATGGTAACAGAGGCTGCTATAAAATATGGTGGATGGGATAGAACTGTTGGTTTATGTAATGTTCCAATAAATTGTATGTTTATTGCTAGTGAAACCTTAGATGTTCCGCTAGAAGAATTAACTTTTAAATTTGCAGGATTAAATCACTTCCATTGGCATAGAGTATGGGATAAAGAAGGAAATGAAAGAACAGAAGAATTAATAGGAAAATTATATGATCCAGCACAAAAGAAGAAACCTAAAAAGGATTCAGGCGTTGCTAATATAAAAGACATTAAATTTAATTATGAGCAAGTTCAAGATTTAGGAATATTACCATGCCCATATCACAGATATTATTATATTACAGATGACATGTTAAAAGACGAACTTGAAGAATTCAAAAAAGGTGAAACTAGAGCAGAAGTCGTAAAGAGAACTGAAGCAGAATTATTTGAATTATACAAAGACCCTAAATTAGATTATAAACCTGAACAATTAACTAAGAGAGGTGGAACTCATTATAGTGATGCTGCTTGTGAATTAATTGCTTCAATATTCAACGATAAGAAGACGACTATGGTAGTTAGTACAAAAAATAATGGTGCAATAAGTGATTTGCCATATGATTCTATTGTAGAAGTATCAAGTATAATAACAGCAAATGGACCTCAACCTTTAAATTGGGGAAAATTTGATCCAGCACCAAGAGGAATGGTTCAAATAATGAAGGGAATGGAAGAAACAACAATTTCAGCAGCAGTTACAGGAAATTATAATAAGGCTCTTCACGCATTTACAATAAATCCATTAGTTCCAAGTGGACAAATTGCCAAAGATTTATTAGATGAAATGTTACTTGCACATAAAAAACACTTGCCACAATTTGCTGAAAAAATAGAAACCCTAGAGAAAAATAAATAATAAATTATGATAAAATTCATTGTATCAGATATGGATGGAACCTTACTTGGAAGAAATAATGATATACCTGAAGAAAATTTAAAGGCTATAAGAAAAGCAGAAGAAATGGGAGTACAGTTCGTAATTGCAAGTGGAAGAATGTATGAAGATATTAAGCCATTTCTTGATAGGTATAATTTAAAGTGTGAATGCATAGTGCTAAATGGTGCAGAATATAGAGATAAAGATGGAAATGTATTAGAAGGAATTTATATGGACCAAGGTAAGCTTAAGGACATTTTAGAGGTAATAAAAAGAAATGGACTTAATGTTGAGATATACACGGATAAAGGATTATATACTATTAATACTAAAGAAGAATCTTTAAAAGGAAGTGTACTTAGGGTCCAATATTTTAATCCAGAAGTTACAAATCATGAAGAAATTCTTAAGAGAGCAAAAGAAGAGCATCATTTTCCGATTTTAAAGTATATTGATAATATAGATGAATTTTTAAGTAAAGATATTAAAATAGGAAAAATTGAGTCCTATGGTGAATGTGAAGATAAGATTTTAAAATTAAAAGAAGAGCTTAAAAACATAGATGGGCTTGCAATTGCATCAAGTATTGCAATTAATTTAGAAATAAATCACATAGAAGCTCAAAAAGGAACTATATTGTCTAAGATTTCAGATAAAAAGAGAGTAAAAAAAGAGGAAGTTGTTGTAATTGGAGATGGGTTTAACGACTATTCAATGTTTACTGAATTTCCTATATCCTTTGCTATGGAAAATGCAATTCCTGAGATAAAAGAAATAGCAAAATATATAACAGATGCAAATTATAATTCTGGAGTGGCTAAAGCTGTTTATAAAATTTTACACCTATAAAAAGAGCAGCTATGCACATCTGAAAAGAGTGGCTTTGCCATAACAGTGAACTTTTCTGCAATTAAGGTCACTTCACAAATAAACTTATACAGTTAACTGTAAATTGTAAACTGTAAACTGAAGAAAGTGGGTATAAAAATGTTAAATAATAAATTTCAAGGATTACCAAAGAATTTTTTATGGGGAGGAGCTACAGCTGCTAACCAATTTGAAGGTGGATATAGAGAAGGTGGAAAAGGTCTTAGTACTGCTGATGTTATGACAGGAGGTACTCATACAACTCCAAGAAGAATAACACCGGAATTAGAAGAAGGAACTTATTATCCAAGCCACGAAGCAATAGATTTTTATCATCATTATAAAGAAGATATAAAACTATTTGGTGAAATGGGCTTTAAGACTTTTAGAATGTCTATAAATTGGAGCAGAATTTTCCCAAATGGTGATGATATGACTCCAAATGAAGAAGGGCTAAAATTTTACGATGATGTATTTGCAGAATTAAGAAAATATAATATTGAACCATTAGTTACAATTTCTCATTACGAAACTCCATTTGGATTGACTAAGAAATATAATGGATGGGCTAGCAGAGAAGTAATTGATTGCTATGTTAGATATTGTGAAACAATATTTAATAGATATAAAGATGTGGTAAAATATTGGCTTACATTTAATGAAATAAACTGTTTAACTATGCCTTTTGGTTCGTTTATGGGTGGAGGAATTTTATTAAATGATGGTGGTGAACTTGCATTTGATAAAGAAACTCAAGATAGCAAACAGATAAGATTCCAAGCACTTCATCATCAATTTATAGCAAGTGCGAAAGCTGTTAAATTAGGGCATGAAATTAATAAAGATTTTAAAATAGGTTGTATGATTGCATATATGGCATCATATCCTTATACTTGTAATCCAGAAGATGTATTTTTGAATCAAGAAAAAGATAATTTAAATAATTTCTTATGTTCTGATGTACAAGTAAGAGGTGCATACCCAGGATTTGCAAAGAGATTTTTCAGAGATAATAACATTGAAATTAAGATGGAAGAAAATGATGAAGAAACATTAAAAGAAGGATGTGTGGATTTCTATACATTTAGTTACTATATGTCAAACTGTGTAAGTTCAGATCCGGAATTAGAAAAGACTTCAGGAAACATATTAGGTGGTGTAAAGAATCCATATCTTAAAGCAAGTGACTGGGGATGGCAAATTGATCCTAAGGGTTTAAGATGGACATTAAATAATATCTACAACAGATATCAAATTCCATTAATGGTTGTGGAAAATGGTTTAGGTGCTGTGGATGAAGTTGAAGCAGATGGCTCAATTAATGATGATTATAGAATTGACTATTTAAGAGCACATATTGAAGAAATGAAGGAAGCTGTAAATGATGGAGTTGAATTAATTGGATACACTCCTTGGGGATGTATAGATTTAGTAAGTGCATCAACAGGGGAAATGAAAAAGAGATATGGCTTCATTTATGTAAATAAAGATAATGATGGAAATGGAGACATGAGCAGAGCTAGAAAGAAGAGCTTCTTCTGGTATAAGAAAGTTATTGAAAGTAATGGAGAAGAACTTTAGGCAGTTAACAGTTCACAGTTATAGGTAGGATGAAAATTCTTTGAATTTTCTTAAATTATATAGTGCAAGTTCCAGAGGAAATCTGGAGCTTGCACTATTTTAATTTTCTTTTTTATATAAGGTAGAAATAAGTGAGAGTGAAATTGAAAAAGATATTATGTTTAAGTAGAACTAAGTAGTGAAAAAATTAAATACCTTTGTGATTTTTAAAAATAAAACACATAGCAAAGAGTGTTATTTGATTTGAACTAAATAACACACATAATAACACACATTGCATAATACTGGAAGTATCTAAAATAGAGACTTTAAAAGTGAAATAATACCATATGTAAAAAAATAGGAACTGGCATAAAAATTGCTATGAATATAAGTGGAAACAATTTACTAGTTATATACAGAATAAAATGTTTTAAAAAGAGTTTTGTTTATAATAAAGTAAAAATTGCGAAATAACATAAAATATAATTAGAGGTAGGGGGAAATATTTGTGAAAAGAAAAAAGTTAATAGCAAATCTACTTTTAGGAGCAGTAATTTCCAGTCAATTTATGTTTACAACAATAGCAAAGGCTGCTGATCCAGTGAAATACACAGAAAAAGAAGTTACTGATGGGAAGACTACTTATATGTTGGTTACAAATCCTAATAATGGGAAGGAGCTTGGGTATTCAAAAAATTCAGGTGTTAAATTAATTGAACAAAAAGATGGTAATTATACTTATGCCTTTAAAGATTTAAACAAAAACGGGAAGCTAGATAAATTTGAAGATTGGAGATTAGATTCAGATACCAGAGCAAAAGATTTAGCTAAATCTCTTACAGTAAATCAAATAGCAGGACTTATGCTTTTTAGTGCCCATGAAAAAACTATAGAAGCAGGACTTACAGATGCCCAAAAAAAATATCTTTCAGAAGATAATTTAAGAGCAGTATTAAATGCAGGAAGTAATAATACTGAAGCAGCAGTGACCTGGAATAATCAAATGCAGGCTTATGTTGAAAGTCTACCATGCCCAATTCCAGTGAATTTCAGCTCTGATCCTCGTAGTACTGCAGGTTCAGGAGATCAATATTCAAATGCTATATCAGGAAAGGATGTTTCTTTATGGCCTTCTAACCTTGGTCTTGCTGCTACCTTTGATACTAATATAATGTATGAATTTGCAAAAGATGTATCAGCAGAATATAGGGCAATGGGGATAGCTACTGCTTTAGGACCACAAATCGATTTAGCAACAGAACCAAGATGGTTGCGTGTATATGGAACCTTTGGAGAAGATACTAAGCTTGCAACAGATATGGCAGAGGCTTATGTAGATGGGTCTCAATCAACTTATGATAAAGATGGAAAAGATCTAGGCTGGGGAAAAGATTCAATCAACTGTATGATTAAACATTGGCCAGGGGATGGAGCTGGAGAAGGTGGACGTGAATCTCATATGATGACTGGAAAATATGCTGTATATCCAGGAAATAATTTCAGCGAGCACTTAAAACCATTTACTGAAGGTGGATTAAAGCTTAAAGGGAAAACAGGTTCAGCTACTGCTGTAATGGATTCTTACTCTATAGGATTAGATGCCAAAGGAAATCCAATTGGAGAGCAAGCAGTAGGAAGTGCTTACAATAAGGAAAAAATGAGTATACTTCGCGATAAAAATAAATTTGATGGCGTTGTTTGCACAGACTGGGGAGTAACAGCAACACCACCAACTCCTTTTGGAAAAGGTTTTGGAATGGCATGGGGAGAAGAAAACAAGACAGTTGATGAACGTCACTATGATGTGCTTATGAATGGCGTTGATATGTTTGGCGGAAATAATAATTCAAAACCTGTTATTGCTGCTTATAATATGATGGTTAAGAATAATGGAGAGGCATGGGCACGTAATCGTTTTGAACAATCAGCAGTTCGTCTTTTGAAGCTTATGTTTAATCCAGGATTATTTGAAAATCCATATCTTAACTTAAACAATTCATTAAGCATAGTTGGAAGTAAAGAAAAGAAAGAAGATGGGTATAATGCTCAACTTAGTTCAATAGTTATGCTTAAAAACTCAAATAACACAATTAAAGTTGATAATGGTTCAGCTAAGAACAAGAAAGTTTACATTCCAATGACATATACAAAAGCAATTAAGAGTGCTTTTGGTACATCTGAAGCCGCTTGGAGTGAAACAATGACAATTAATGTGGCTAAAAATTACTTTAAAGAAGTAGTTACAGATATTCCAGTTAAAGATGCAAGTGGAAATATAACTGGATATAAGGCGCCGGATCTTTCAGATGTTGATTTAGTTATAGTAGGCATGAGCAGTCCTAACAATGGAAGTAATTTTTCATATGCAGGACTTTCAGTAGATGCAGCTGGAAATAAAAAATTCTATCCTCTTTCATTGCAATATTCAGATTACGTGGCTAAAGATGGGCGTAAAGTTTCTATAAGTGGAGATAAACTTGCAGATGGAACTAAAGAAAATCGCTCATATAACGGCAATACCTCAAGTATTTATAATTCTTATGACCTTGAGGCTATGGTAAATGCTAAAGCTGCTATTAAGAAAAGTGGTAAAAACATTCCGATTATTTGTGCTATGAAAGCAAGTAATGCTGTTTGTTTTGGAGAGTTTGAAAAATTGTGTGATTCAATAGTAGTTGGATTTTCCGTAAGTGATGCCGCATTATTAGATGTTATTACAGGTAAATTTGAACCAAAAGGATTGCTTCCAATTCAAATGCCTAAAGATATGACTACTGTTGAGAAGCAATTAGAAGATGTTGGACTTGATATGGAATGCTATAAAGATAGTGATGGACATGTATATGATTTTGCATTTGGACTTAATTATAGTGGTGTTATAAATGATTCAAGAGTATCAAACTATAAGCACACAAATAACAAATAGAGCAAAGTGATTAAAACTTAAAAAATATGGATATCCAAAGCGAGAATTAGACTTATGCAACAATTACCGAAATCAGATACATTTATCTTCCACAGGACTAGTGAAATTTTCGCTGGAAGGTTCTAAGTGGAAGGTTGCACTCATTTCTGCATGTTCCTAAAGTAAATTTATGACAAGCAGAAAATGAAACAACCTTCCACTAATAACCATCATCAGATCAATTTCACATGCCTGCTTCCAGAAAAATGTATCTAATTTCTAGTGCAGTGTTACGATTATAATTTCTTGATAATGCATACATATTCCATTTATAAGTTTGATTATTAATTTGGATATCTATAGAACTTTTTAAATTTAGACTAACAAAGAGAGGTTTCAATTAGCAATAAGTTAATAAGAAATTCATTTAAAAGAGGTTCTGGAATTTAAGTGTAAAATTTAAATTTTAGAACCTTCTTTTTTCTAGAAATAATGTCAATGTTTAAATGAGCTCAATATGTTGTTCATAACTTATCCAGTGCCAGAATTTTTGTAGGGAATATAAAAAAAACACTAAATAGGGTATAATTAAATAGACATATTTATGAAAGAAGAGGTTGATTAAATTATGTTTAACTATGAAATTATACAAAGTTTAAATGATTTGGAACTAATGCTATATAGATATATAATGAAAAATGCAGATAAAGTTGTTTATATGAGGATTAGGGAATTGGCAGATGAAGCACATGTATCAACGACTACAATACTTAGGTTTTGTAAAAAGGTTGACTGTGAAGGGTATTCAGAATTTAAAATAAAATTGAAAATGCATATTCAAAAAAATGAAAGTAATAAAATAAATGATGATACTTCTATAATAATAGATTTTTTTAAAAAGTTAGATAATAGTGAATTAGAAAAGAAATTAAATACTCTTTGTGATTTAATTAAAGCAGCTAATAATGTTATATTTATAGGAACTGGGACATCAGGAATACTATGTAAATATGCAGCTAGATATTTTTCTTCAATAGGTAGATTTGCAATGTATATTGATGATCCATATTTCCCAAGAAATTATAAAATGTACGAAGATTCTATAATAATAGCCATATCAGTATCAGGAGAAACAGCGACTGTTATTGACCATATAAGTAATTTAAAGAGAGAAAATAGTACAATTGTAAGTATTACTAATAGTGAAAATTGTACTATAGCCAAGATATCTGACCTTAACATATCGTATTATGTTCAGAGAGAAAGGATAGGAATTAGTGATATAACAACTCAAATACCTGTGTTGTACATAATAGAAAGTATCGGAAAAAGGTTACATAATAAAGTTGTGGATTCACATATGTAAATATGGGCAATTATCATTTATGATAATTGCCCTATCTTCTTATTTGTGTTTGAACTTATCTTTTAATTTTGGCTCTGCATTTAATAATAATTTCATTAAATAGCATATTTCATCATCACATATATCAAGTTTGTATTTATTATTAATAAAGCCTAAATTTTCTTTTATTAGTGTATATAAGTCAATATATTCTGCTATATAATTGTCTCTTTCAGGATAAATAGCAGGATTATTCTCATTTCTCAATCGTCCAATAACAAAGGCTATGTGAAGAATTATTCCAACGGTAACTTCTTCTAATAATTTTATAGAAAGCTTAGTCTCTAGTAAATTTAAGAACTTAGTTACATCATTAAATAATTCGACACCATCTATGTTATTAACATTTTCCTTTATAATTTTAGGTATGTTGATCATTGTAGTTTTTGAATCAATAGCAGCTTGTAATTCCTTTAGTACATCCATATCAAAAACTTCATACATAGTATATTGTTTTATTTTTGAACTTACAGGGAAAGAAGAAACTATAAATAATATTTCATTTTCTTTTTGGAGATTGAGAATTTTTTCTTTAAAGTAATTTTTGTCCAAGCAATTTAAGCATACTATTTCAAAATAATCGCTATTCAATCTAAGATTACTAAGTAAAAAATTCTTAATTGCAATAGCTGCTCCTTCACCAGTTAAGCATGCAGTGATTATTAGGATTTTATCCCGATTTTCTGATGTATGACTTACATTTTTATGCATTTCCACATAAGAATTAACCATAAGCACATCGTTATAAATTTCATCTAAAGATGAACCTAGTAGCGCTTTTCTAGCAGCTTCTAATACATGTAATGTTGAGACAAGAGATATTACTTTTATGTCAACATTTAAATCTTTCTTTATTGTATCTGCAAAAGTTGTTAATGATCCCATATCAACTAATAATAGGTAGCCTGCAGAAGTAGGATTATTTTCAATACATTTCTTTAACTGATCTAGTACTTTAGAAGGTGCAACATCAATTGGTGCATTAATTGGGAGCACATAATCTTCTCCTAAAAGACTGCTTGAGACATTTGCCATTGAGGTAGCAGTGGAGTCTCCGTGAGCGATAAGTATAACTTTTGCTTTATCTTGGGCCATAGAATTAAAAGTATTATCTGGTATTAAAAATAAAGTTAAGTATCCAGCTTCATCTATTGGAATAGATTTATTAATATAATTTTCTATAATTTCTTTAATTTCAATTGCTGTACTAAACTCTAAAGGATACAAATCTTTAATCTTATTTAAATTAGTGTTTATTATTATCTTATCATTGTTGATTCTGTTTATTAAAGTATTAATATGTAGCGCAAAAGCTGTGTAAAGATTATTATCAAAAGTAATATTTAGTTTTTGCGAAGCATAATCTATTATTTCATCAAAACAGTCTAAAATACCTTCATCGATGATAGTCAATAAATTCTTTTTGTTGGCTTCTTTAGAGACTTCAGAATTATTTTTGCTAAAATGTTTTGCAATATCTTTTTCAAGTATATTTTCAATATCAATATCAGAAATATCTAAGGATTTTAATTTTTCAAGTTTATTTTCTATAAAATCATAAATTGTGTTATCTACATTATTAAAAATGGTATTGGTATCTTCATTTGCACCGTTGAATCTGAAATATTCAATTTCCTCACTCATTAATTTATTCCATAAAACACGGTGTTCTTTTTCTTTATAAAGTCCTTCTTTTATATAATGTGGTAACATTCCACTGTGAACTCTTACATCTGTTTTTTGGTTAGTTAAAAATTCTGAATATGCTTTTGCACAAAGTAGTTGAACATCACTCTTTAATTGACCAATATTATTAGGGCAGTCATAAGATAGTAAAGCTCTAAGTGAATTAAGAGAAACATATATTTCTTTATTAATACGAATACTTTCATATTTGAAGAAACTTTTAATTAGAAATAATCTCTCATCTAGAGTCCTATCTTTAAGACAAGGAATATTTATTATAATTGGAATTCTTCTTGTAAAAGTGTTTAGCAAAGTAGAATTTGGATCCTCTGTTGTAGCAGAAATTATTAGAACATCTGATTTTCTTATCTCTGAATCTCCAATTCTCCTAAAGGTTCCAGTATCTAAAAATATAAAAAGAGCTTCTTGACCTTCTGGAGGCAGTCTATGAATTTCATCTAAAAATAATATCCCACCATCGGCCTGCTCAATTAAGCCTGTTTTATCAGACTCAGCTCCTGTATAAGCACCTTTTTTTACTCCGAATAATTGAGAAGTAAGTAATTGAGGATTATTACTATAATCTGCACAGTTAAATACAATAAATGGAGAATCTTCGGGTTTTACTTTCATTTCTAAAGCATAGTTATGCATTAATGAAGCAAACATTGATTTACCAACACCAGTGCTACCTAATATTAAACAATTCATACCCTTCGGAGGGTATAAAATAGCAGCTTTTGCTTGTTCAATAGAATCTTTGAGAGATGTATTAGTTTTGGCTAATAGATCTAACTGTGATTCAGTAGGTGTATTTTCATCATTTGTAATAAAGAATAAAACAGGTCTTCCAGATGATTTCGATAATTTACCTTCCTTACATAATTCATTTAGTTCATGACTTAAATTGGCTCTGGACATATTAATTAAAGAAGCTAGTGTTTTAGTATCAATTCCATTTGGATTGTTTAATTGAAGTATTTTTCGATATACTAAGTCTTTTTTCGCCATAGTTTTCCTCCTAATGTATACTATATATGCGATTAGTGTATATAAAATCGAGCATTTACATGTATTATATGGAAATAGTACCATATACTTATTAATAAGGTCAAACAATATTTATATAGTGTTTAAGCAAACAAAGAATAAGTCTTAAACACTATAAAAAAGTTATTAAACACTAATAAAAATGTACAAACAGTAATTAAAATAGAATTAAACAGAAAAAAATAATAAAAAAACTTGAAAGACTTTTTTTATTTAACAAAATGACTTGAACATAGATAATATCAAGCATCTACATTGTATATTATAAAGCATAACATTTAAAAATAAAAGTTATTTTTTAGTGTTTGGCATGAGTATTGCTTTATATATTTGCATAAAGTAGTAAAGCATAAAATGGAGGAATGTAAATGGAACCGTTAGAGATGGCAATTATGAACATAATAATAAACGCAGGAGATTGTAAAAATCATTCTTACATGGCCCTTAACCTTGTAAACGAAGGTAAGTATGAAGAAGCTGATAAAGAAATTGTATTAGCAAATGATGCATTGGCTAAGGCTCATGATTCTCAGACAGAAATGCTTCAAAAGGAAGCAGCTGGAGAGAAAATAGAATTATCAGTATTATTTGTTCATGCACAAGATCATTTAATGACAGCTATAACAGAAAAAAATCTTATTCAACAAATTATGGAATTAAGAAAAGTTGTTAATACATTAGCTAAATAAGTTCATTAAACAATATAGATTTGCATAAAATGTTAAGAAGACATTATAACATAATGCCGAGATATAGCATTTCAAAATATCTTTAAATCTATCTATTAATCTATTATAAGGAGGAAATAAATATGGTAACAATCAAATTGTTTTGTGCATCAGGGATGTCAACTAGTGTTTTAGTTAACAAAATGAAAGAAGCAGCTAAGGCTAAAGGTGTAGAAGCTGAAATTGTAGCTTTTCCAGAATCTCAAATGGATAAACATTTAGATAGCATGGATGTGGCTTTATTAGGACCACAAGTTGGTTATACATTAGGAAAAGCAAAAAGCCTTTGTGATCCAAAAGGAATTCCTGTAGAAGTAATTCCAATGGTTGATTATGGAATGATGAATGGAACTAAAGTTTTAGATTTAGCTTTAAAACTAGCGAATAAATAAAGTAAGTTACTTATATGGTATTAAGTAATTTAATTGATTTATAAGCAGGATGTCACCTATATAACTGTATTATATACAGTTATATGATGTCTTCAAACATGTGAAAACGATATTAAAGAATAACATTTTATTTATGTGTCAATAATAACAAATTTATTATTTGTAATTATTTATATTATAATCTTAATTAAATACAAGGGGGAAAATATTATGTCAATGAGTCAAACGTTGAACGAAAAAGTAATACCAGTGGTTATGAAATTCGTTAACCTTAAAGGTATTCAAGCACTAAAAGATGGTGTATTATACACAATGCCACTACAAATCATAGGTTCATTATTCCTATTAATAGCCGCTTTTCCAATTAAAGCATTCACAGATTTTATGACTGCTACATTTGGAGCAGGATGGACTGATCCGTTATATAAAATTCAAGGTAATACAATGAGTATTATGGCTTTAGTTTCTGTTATTTCAATAGCTTATGTTTATGCTAAGAATGAAGGACATGAACCTTTATCAGCAGGAGTAATGTCATTATCTGTATTTTTAATTACAACTTCTGATTCAGTAAACTTCACTCCAGAAGGAACAAAAGATGTATTTTCAGTTGGGTCAGTTATACCAAAGGCCTGGGTTGGTGGTCAAGGTATGGTTACTGCAATTATAATTGGTTTAATTGTTGGTGCAACATATTCTTGGTTTATGAAGAAGGATATTAGAATTAAAATGCCAGAAGGTGTACCAACAGGTGTAGTTTCAGCATTCTCAGCTTTGATTCCAGCTGCAGTTATGTTCACAGCTGCTGGTGTTGTATATGCAGCTCTAAAATGGGGAGGAAATACAACATTTGTTGAATTAATCTATAAAGTTATTCAAACACCATTACAAGGTTTATCAGATTCATTAGGTGGAGTTATAGTGATTGCATTCTGTATTCCATTCTTATGGTGGTTTGGTGTACATGGTGCAACTATAATGTCAGGTATAGTTGGAAGCTTATTAGGCGCTAATATGTTAGCAAATACAGAACTTCAAAAAGCAGGAACTTTAGATCTTGCACATGGAGCTCATATAGTAACTTCTCAGTTCTATGATAACTTTATAAACATGGCAGGTTCTGGTCATACTCTTGGTTTTGTTCTTTGTATGGTATTATTCGCAAAATCAGCTCAATTTAAACAATTGGGTAGATTAGCTATAGCACCAAACTTATTCAATATAAATGAACCAATTTTATTTGGTACTCCAATAGTAATGAATCCAATTATGGCTGTACCATTCATAGTTTGTCCTGTATTAACAGCAATATTAATGTATCTTGCAATTGCAAGTGGATTACTTGCACCAATGGGAGGAGTAACTCCACCTTGGACAGTACCAC
The DNA here is from genome assembly GCF_022320955.1 of Clostridium sp. YIM B02555. NCBI lineage: Bacteria > Bacillati > Bacillota > Clostridia > Eubacteriales > Clostridiaceae > Clostridium > Clostridium sp. YIM B02555. The sequence continues at coordinate 255,893 of NZ_JAKJJY010000006.1, forward strand.
CAGTCATCTCAGGATTATTAATAGGTGGTATTCCATATGCATTAGCACAATTGGTTATTTTAGTAATTGATACAGCTATCTATCTTCCATTCTTTAAGAAGGCAGATTCTATGGCTTATGCAGATGAAGTAGCTGCACAACACCATACAGATAGCGTACAAGCTTAGAATTAATTAGCCCTTTTATTAACAATTTAAAATATATTAACTAAAATTTTATTGAAAAGAAAGAGACTCAATATTTGCACTTAGTGCGGAGGTTGAGTTTCTTTTTTTGTGTCCAAGAAAATTTCCTAGTAAAGATATCCAAGGCGAGAATTAGACTTATGCAACAATTACCGAAATCTTATACATTTATCTTCCACAGGACTAGTGAAATTTTCGCTGGAAGGTTCTAAATTGGGGCTTGTCGTCATTTAAGCGTGTTCCAGATGTAAAATCCCCAAGGAGAAAGTTCATGTTTCCAAATATAAAATTTGGACACTTACTTTTTGGACATTCACTTTTAGACAAGCTGTAAATGAAACAAGCCCCATTAATAACCATCATCAGTTCAATTTCACATGGCTGCTTCCAGAAAAATGTATCTGATTTCTAGTGTAGTGTTACGATTATAATTTCTCAATGATGCATGTATATTCCAGTTGTAAGTTTGATTCTTAAATTTGATATCTATAATAAGCAATAAGAAAAGATATTATAAAGTTAATATCAAGCGACAATAAATTATATTTGAAAGTGAAGTGATGATTATTTACAATTGAAAGAATAATTGGGAAAAGTTTGATGAACATATTGTTATGAACAATGAACGGTGATAATATAAAAATGTTCAAAAGATGAACAATGTACGTGATTGTAAACTATTATAAATAATGGGGGTAATTTTTTATGAATAAATTTGTAAAAAAGATTTGTGCAGTGGCATTAATTTCTGTTGTTTTAGGGAGTTTGGCTGCTTGTGGAAATAGTGGAGTATCAGCAAAAGGACCAGTAAAGACTGCCAGTGGTAAAATTCAAGTTGAATATTGGTATGGCCTTGGAGGAAAGCTTGGAGATAATATGGAGAAAATAATTAAGGACTTTAATGATTCTCAAGATAAATATGAAGTGAAGGGAGTAGCTCAAGATAAGTATGATACTACTTTTAAAAATCTGCAAGCTGGAATAGCAGCAAAGAAAAGTCCTGCCATTGCATTGTTAGAGCCTGATAAAGCTGTAATATTTGCAAGAAAAGATTTGTTGACAAATATAAGTGACTATACAAACAAAGATACTGACTTTAAAGCAGATAATTATTTAGAATCCTTTTTAGAAACAGGAAAATATAGGGATAAATTAATAGGATTTCCTGCATTTGGAACAACTCAACTTCTATATTATAACAAACAAGCATTTAAAGATGCAGGAATTTCAGAAGACAAATTAAAAACTTGGACAGGTCTTGCTGAAGCTGCTAAAAAACTTACTAAAAGAGATGGTGATGAAGTTTCATTTTATGGCTGGGAACCTATGTGGGGACAAGATAATTTAATTGATGCAGCATTAAGTAATGGTGGAAAAATATTAAGTGACGATGGAAAACAAGTATTAATAAATTCACCAGAATGGATTGAGGTTTGGGATAGTTTTAGAAAATGGATTCATGAAGATAAAATTATGAGAATACACTCAGGTGGACAAGGCTGGGAATATTGGTATGCAACAGTTGATGATGCTATGAAGGATAAAGCAGCTGGTTATACTGGATCATCAGGTGACCAAGGAGATTTGGATTTTAATAAATTAGCTGCATTTGAACAACCAGCATTTAAAGAAGGAAAAAAATCAAGTCCTATTGCACAAGCAAGAGTATTAGTAATTCCTAAAGAAATTAGTGATGAAGAAAAACAAGGAGCATATGAGTTTATTAAATATTTTACATCTGCAAAAGTTAGTGCTCAGTGGTCAATGGCATCAGGATATATTTCTGTAAACAAGGGAAGTACATCTACTCCAGAGTTTACTGAGTATGTGAAGAAAAATCCTCAGGCGTTGGTTCCGACTGCTCAAGCTGCACATGCAACAAAAGTATTTATAGATCCAACTGATGGGAAAATTATTGACGCATTAAAGGTTGCAGCTGATAAGGTTGAAATTGAAAATGTTTCTGCAAAAGATGCATTAGATGAAGCACAAAAAACTGCACAAGAAGCGGTTGATTCAGTTAAGAGTTAGACCTATTAAAAGAGCAGCTATGCACTTATAAAGAGAGCAGCTATGCTGCAATACGGATCATTTATGCAATGCGGAACTTAAAATTGTTTAGGAGTTAGGGGAACAGTTAATAGTTAGAAGTTAAGAATTTTATCAATAGTAGGAGTTAACAGTTTAAAGTTATTAGTTGAAGGCTTTTCATCATCAACTGTAAACTGTAAATTGTAAACTGAAAAAAGGTGGTGGTTTTGTGGAAGCAAGAGTTGGTATTAAAAAACATATTAAGAATATGTCTGTGACTTTAATGTTTATTTTGCCAGCATTAATTCCTCTTTGTATATTTTGGATTTGGCCTATGATAAAGGCTATATTCATGAGTTTTACAGATTGGGATTATATGAGTTCTAATTATAATATGGTTGGAACTCAGAACTATAGAGAGTTGTTTTTAAACAACAAGTTCTATGAGGCATTAAAGAATACTTTTGTATTTACAGTAGGAACTTTAATACCAACTATAACTGGTGGATTAGCTCTTGCCATTCTTTTAAAGAAAAAAATAAGAGGCTCAGCTTTTTATAAGGCGGTTATATTTTCTCCGTGGATTACACCAACGGTTGCTATATCAATAGTTTGGAGTTGGATTTTTGAGCCAAGCTATGGGTTAGCTAATTACATGCTGCAGTTATTTCATATGCCAAAATCACAATGGCTGCAAAGTTCAAATACAGCAATGATGTCAGTTATAATTGTTACAGTTTGGAAGGGAATTGGATGGGCTATGGTATTTTATTTAACTGCATTAGAAAAGGTACCAAAGCATTTGTATGAAGCAGCAGCAATAGATGGAGCAAGTTCTTGGAATAAATTTATAAGTGTTACTTTGCCTCTCATATCTCCTACAACCTTTTTTTTAAGCATAATAACAATGATAAATTCTCTACAGGCTTATGATCAAATTCAAGTATTAACACAAGGTGGACCGGCAGGGAGCACAAGAACTTTATTATATTTATATTATCAAAGTGCATTTGAGAATTTTAATATAGGGCAAGCCACAACAATGGCTACAGTTATATTGCTTATTATAGGAATTCTTTCAGGAATTCAATTTATCGCATCAAAAAAATGGGTTCATTATTAATAGTACTGGATTAGAATTTTGCAGGGAGGGAATAGAGTTAATGGATATAAATTTAAAAAGAAATGCTGAAAATCTAGAGGATATAGATAAAGAGGTAGAAGAAATAAAGTTAGAACTTATATCACAGCGTCCACAATTATCTCAAGTCTTAGCTAGTATGATGAGACATGGAGTATTAATTCTTATCAGTGTAATTACTTTTTTCCCTTTCTTATGGATGATAAGCAGTGCACTAAAAACTAAAGAAGAAGTGTTCAATTTTCCTTTAGTGTTAATTCCTAAAGTTCCTCAATGGAATAATTTTAGTCAGGTATTTACAGAAGCACCTTTTGCGAGATATATGGGAAATAGTTTATTTGTTGCAAGTATAGAAGTTGCATTTCAAATGGTTAGTGCTGCTATGATTGCATATGCATTGACACAATTTAAATTTAGGGGCAAGAAGTTATTATTTTCATTAATAATGGGTACATATATGTTACCATCAGCAGTTACTTACGTGCCATGCTATATGATACTAGCTGATATTAATTTAATTGATACTTTAACTGGGCTCATTATCAGCAATCTTGTTAATGTATTTGGGATATTTTTAATCAGACAGGCTTTTTTACAAGTTGACAAAAGTTTAGTTGAAGCAGCAAGAATGGATGGTGCATCTCATTTTAAAATACTTTTAAAGATAATGTTTCCATTAACAAAGCCAAGTTTTATAACCTTTGGGTTAATTAGTTTTGTAACCTACTATAATGAATATTTATATCCTTCTTTAATAACAAAGAGTCCAGAAAAATTCTTGATTTCAGCAGGTCTTAGGCAATTTTTTATTCAAGGAGGAGCATACGGAATAAAATGGCCAGAAGTGATGGCAGCAAGTACAATTACAGTATTACCATTGTTAATATTATTTTTAATAGCTCAAAAGTGGTTTATGAAAGGTATTAATGACAGTGGAGTAAAAGGCTAATTACCAATTTGACAAGGAATTGCGTAGAATGTACAATTGAAAAAGAAATAACACAGATGAGAAATATAAGTAAAAAAACTTATATTTATGGAGGCTGAATAAATGGCTAAGTCAATTTCAAAAAACGCAATTTTTAAAGCAATGCTCAACTTATTTAATATAATTTTACCTATAATAGTAATGCCGTTAGTAAGTAGAGCTTTTGGAGGAGAATTATACGGATACATTGGATATGGAGATTCCTTAACTGCATATTTCTTAATATTTGCAAGCTTTGGAATTTATCAATATGGATTAAGAGAAATAAGTAAAGTAAGAGATGATAAAAAGAAGCTTGGACAGACATTCACAAGCTTGTTTGTCTTTACAGTATTTACAAATACGGTTGCTACAGTTGCATATATGGTTTTTGTAGCAATAGCTTATAAAGATCAACCGTATTTATTTACATGCATAATTTTAGGTTTTAATATAGTTACTAATATGTTTTATGTGGAATGGGTTAATGAAGCAGTAGAGAATTATGATTTCATTGCTCTTAAAACAATGCTGATTAGGGTAATATATTCAGCATTGATTTTATTTTTTATTAGAGAAAAGGGAGATTTCCTATTTTATTTATACATAGTTGTAGGCTTTAATTTCATAAATAACATAATTAGCTTTATTTACATAAAGAGAAGAGTTAAGTTTGATTTTTCTGATTTGCAATTCTTAAAACATATAAAGCCAATGTTTTATGTTGTAATTCTAACTAGTACAGGAATTTTATATACTCAACTTGATAAAACCATGTTAAAGGATAGCGTTGGTGGTATAGCAGAAGTTGGATATTATTACATGGCTCAGAGAGTAACTACTATTGTAAGTACTTTATTATTAACGGTAGTTCAAGTTACAATGCCAAGACTTTCAAATTATTTAGGAAACCAGTCGAAAGATGCATATTTAGTTTTGTTAAAGAAAGTTGTAAAGATATATTTTTTATTTTTATTTCCAGCAGCTATTGGGTTATCATGTCTTTCAAAAGAAGCCATATACATATTTGGAGGAAAAGATTTCTTAGCAGCAGTTCCCGTTATGAGTATATTTGCAATTCATATGTTAGTAACGGGTGTAGAAAGCGTTGTTGCAAATCAAATTATATATATCTTTGGAAAAGAAAAACAAGATGCCATATTAGTTTTGATAGGCGGGGTTATGAATTTAATATTTAATATAACCTTAACCCTTACAGGTACTTTTAATATGGTAACAGCTATATCAACCACTCTTTTGGCTAATTTGATTATATTAATATTAGAATATAGACTAGTAAAAAAGGTTATAAAGCTAGATATAAATTTATTTGCATTTGAAAATATTAAATATTTTTTCTATTCCTTACTTTTCATACCAATAACAATTGCATCAAGATTTTTTATACAAAATGTATTTATTTCGTGTGCGTTTAATGTAGTAGTGTGTGGAGGAATTTATCTTGGAATACTTTTATTTACTAGGGATGAATTGTTCTTTGAAGTGATGAATAAATTATTAGTTAAGTTAAAAATAAAATCAGCATAAACAATGCTCACCAACTGACAGTTGTCAATTTTCAATTGTCAATCAAAGAACAATTGAGATGAAAAATTAGAAATAAAAAAAGCTCAATTATCGATTATGGAAGATCAAAGATAATTGAGTTTTTTGAACATTTAGCCTTTATTAACGGCCTTTTAAAACTGATAATTGACCATTATTACTTAAAGTTAAAATATTCATCTTGCTGATTTGAGTACATCAATATAACTACATCAGGTTTATTTTGCTCGATATATGATTTAATACTTGCTGTATAGTATCTTAAATCAATAGTATCCAAGTTTTTGCAGGACATAGCTAAGAAAGGTGTCATTGCACATGCAAAGGAATCTCTAACAAGTAGAATTCTCTTATTATTTGGACTCTTATTATTTGTTATTAAATTTAAATCATAATTACCACCAATATAAGATTCGTATGGGCTAAGATTGTAGTAATCTTTTTTATTTATAAGATCATATAAAAACATGGTGTCTTTAAATTCACCGGAACGATTTATATTTGAGGTTGGAACTGAAAAATTAAAATCAGTTTCAAATTTTGGTGTTATTAAATCAATATCATCATCGCCAGTATAAGTGACTCCAACTCTTTTTCCTTGAGAGCCTAAAAACCAATGCTTTAAAGTATTTATATTATAATTATCTAAATTATAATCATCTTCATTAATTTTGAAATTGTAGTTATTTCTTAATAGGTGAGCAACTTTTGTAGCTGCCCAAAATCCAGCCTTAGGTGTCCAGTGATGGTCGGTTTTAAAGAACATATCATAATGATTTAAATTATCTTTAGCTATTTCTTCACGAAAATCTAAAGTATTTACATTATCTTTAGAAAGTGCAGCTAGCATATTATCATCATTTTCGTTAGTATAATTCTCAAAACCTGTTGGAAGTTCTGGATCATACTTAGATATTTTATATGGTGCTTGAATATATAATAATGGAATATTTTGTTCAACTAAGTAGTCTTTGAAGTCCTTTGTTTGTTGAGCATATTTTGTAATATCAATTTTAGGATTAGTGAAGACTAAATAACCATTATCAAGTTTACCAACGTTATAATCTTTATCAACATCATTAACTAATCGCTTTCCTAAAACTCTATTAAATAAACCATTCAATTCAATAAATTTAGTTTTAAACATAATACTATCTGTGCTAAGAGCTTCACCTCTATCTATTATTTTCTTTAATATAGCAGGTGTTTTTAAACCAATAGTTAAGTTCTTGTTATTATTTACTGTGGCTGCAGTATTATTCGCTGTATCAGAGGTTTTATTTTCTGTTTGCTTTACAGGGTATAATTTATTTAAATCTACAGTTTCCGGAGCGGGTTGAGTAGCTTCTGCAGTAATGTTTTGGGAAGGTGAAATTCTTTTTTCAATTCTAGTAAGTACGCCTTCTCCAATTTTAGCTAAGAACCCAAACAGTAAAGTGAAGATTGTAAGTATAAAAATCAATGAAACAATTGAATTTTTATTTATATTAGATTTAATATTTTTCATCTTTTTATCTCCTTTAAAATTTGAAGTAAATAAAAGGATTATATGCTCCTTTTACTAGGAAAGAAATTGATATGAATAATATAAGTACGTACCACACACAATAGATGGTATTATATATGATTCCATCAAATTTAAATTTAGGACTAAGCCAGTCTTTTAAAGGAACACTGCATAAAATAGCAGCAATAAAGTAGTATTTAAATTCAGATAAATATAATATAAATTGATTATCTAATATCCCATTTGCACCAATTCCAAACATTATCTTTATGTATTCTATAGCAATTGAAATATTATCAGATCTAAAGATAACCCATCCAATCATTACAAAAAATAATGTATATACATAACCAAAGCCTTTTAATTTTTTATTAAAGCCTGTGAATTTTTCAGCAGCTAAAAGTACAAAATACATTAACCCCCAAAGTATGAAGGTCCAGTTAGCTCCATGCCATATTCCAGTTAATAGCCATATTATAAATATATTAAATAGAAATTTTAAATTGCTTACACGATTTCCGCCAAGAGGAATATATATGTAGTCTCTAAACCAAGTTTGTAATGAAATGTGCCATCTTCTCCAAAACTCAGAAACAGATTTTGAAATATATGGATAATTAAAGTTTTCTAAAAAGTGAAATCCAAACATTCTACCAAGTCCAATTGCCATGTCTGAATAACCTGAAAAATCAAAGAAAATTTGAAAAGTGTAGGCAATGGCTCCTAGCCAAGCTAGGCTGACAGATAGATTATTGCCAGGAGCTGCAGCTAGTTGAAAGCTATAGTCTGCAACAAGAGCTAAATTATTAGCAATTAACACTTTTTTACCTAAACCTTGAATAAATCTCATTATACCTTCAGAAAAATCAGTTAAGTTTTCTTTTCTATTGCTGATTTCCTGGGCAATTGTTTCATATCTAACTATAGGGCCTTGTGCTAACTTTGGAAAGAAAGCTAAATACAAACCTATGTTTAATAGATTTTTTTGAGCATCTATTTTTTTTCTATATACATCTATCACATATGATAAAGCTTGAAATGTAAAAAAGGATATTCCAAGTGGTAATTGTATTCTAGGATTACTAATATGTAATCCTAGAAGTGAGTTTAAATTATCGATAGTGAAGTTTAAGTATTTAAAAAAGAATAATAAGCCTATATTAAATATAACTGTAATCGCTAATATAAATGTTACCATTTTTGTAGATCTATATTTATCAACCAATAAACCTAAAAGCCAAGTAACAATAATAGAAAATAACAATATTAAAACAAAGGTTGGTTCTCCCCAAGCATAAAATATTATACTTGCTATAAATAAGATTATATTTTTTAAAGTCTTATTTTTAAAAATAGGAAGATAATATATTAATAATGTAAGGGGGAGAAAAATAAACAAAAATAATGTTGTTGAAAATATCAAATGTATCCCTCCGTAAGTGCTGAATTAATATTAATTAGCAGTTTCAATATTCCAGTTATCTTTAGTTGCGTATACAGAAACTCCATCTGTAGCACTTGTTTCGTAAATTTTAACGCCACAGGCGATTAAAGTATTATAAGGTTCGTTATTAGTAACAACTCTTGATTTAGATCTAGAAATAACACCAATAGTTGGTTTCACATATCCAATAAATGTGTAAGAGGAAGAACCAACATTTCCGTGATGAGGAACTTTCAATATGTCTACTTCATTGTTCTTTAGCGATTTATTCATAGCAAAATCACTTTCAGCATGCCATTGCATGTCACCAGTAAATAAGGTTTGAAGATCACCGTAATTTAAAAATGTAATTGCAGATCTATCATTTAAAGCACCATATTCTTTGTAGTAAGTATTGGCTTCAAGGTCTGAATACTTTTTATTTTGATGAAGAAATTGTAAAATGTGTTCACTATCTACAAATGCTTGTGGATCAGCTTCAACTACAGGTATTCCACTTTTTGCTATAGCATCCATTGTAGCTTTGTAGACTTTATAATCATATTTTATAATATCAATGTCACTTGCGCTAACAGTTGTAGCACCTGGAGCATAATCTTGCATTTCAAAATATTTAGGTACAAAGATCTTACCAATGTTAAAGTTATTCATTAGTTCGATAAGACCACCTATATGGTCAGAATGAGGGTGAGTAAGTATGACATAGTCAATTACACCTTTACCATTGCTAGCTCTAACAGCGGCTGCTGTAGTGGCTGAATTTGTTGAAATAATAGTATTATTAATATTTTCAGCATCAGTTTTGTTATCAATTGCATTAGAATTATTTATAGCTTGTCCATCTTTTGAAGCTTTAAAAAAATCAGTTTTTAAATTTTGACTATTTAAAAAGTCAACTACACTTTTAGCACTTTCAGGAGTTCCAGTATCAATTAAAACAGTTTCGCCACTAGGAAGCTTTATAAACGCGCAATCAGCATCACCAACGTTTAAAAACTTTATATATAAATAATTCTTGTTATTAGGATCAGAACCTTGATAATAACCGTTATTATTAAATTTCTCCATAACTCCATTTATAAATATGTCTCCAATTGCAATAGTACCATCAGATTTTATGTAAAACTTATGTTTGCTGTTAGAAACCCATTTATTTGTTAACATTATTCCATCGTCATCAGAGAAATAAGTTTTCCCATTATTAGTATAGAATCCGGTTTGAAGTTGTCCAATATTACTGAAGAAATACCACTTGTCACCAATTAATGATTTTCCAGTAACCATTTGCCCAGTTTGAGTGAAAAAATATTTAGCACCATTAATTTTGTTCCAACCAGTTTGCATTACACCTGAATCATCTAGGTAGTAGGTACCATTATTATTAATCCAGCCAGTTTGCATTACTCCATCTGAATTAAAGTAATACCAATTATCGTCTATCTGTTTCCAGCCAACTACAACTGAAAAATCTTCATCTAAATAATATTGTGCATTGTAATTTTTATCATTACGTTTGATATTTGGATTAAGGTCTTTTTCCATAACCCAACCAGTGGTTTCAGAAATTTTATTATTAACTATGTAATATTTCTTATTATTAATTGTTTTCCAACCATAATCTATAAAGTTTTCTTTGGGTTCATCTGCTAAAGTTTTATTTAATTTATCAACAGGTTTAGTTTCATCTTTAGTAGCAGTTGTTGAAGTTTTAGAATCTTTGTCTTTTGATTCCTCTGTTGTTTTAGCACTTTGTTGAGTAGAATTAGCTGTATCTGAACTATTAGCAATAGTTGTAGTTTGTTCTGCTGCATATGTTATGTTATCAATGAGAGTAATATTTAATAGAAAAATCATTGAAAATATAACGAAATTCTTAAAGATTTTTATTAACATGAGTATTTAGGCCTCCTAATTTTTGTGAAATTTATTTTGTTATATATAATAAAATAAATTCCAAGCTAAATATTATAAAGTAGTTAAAAATAGTAATGTCAATTACCTAATGATTATTATTCATTAGCAATTGAGCCCCTGTATATATCAAATTCTTTACATTTAGTGTGACTTGGCAGAATTCAATATTAATTTATATAATTTTGGGCTAATATTAAAAATAGAAAATAATATTGTCCAATGAAATTGTTTTTTGGGATTAGTTTTATATTCCTTGTAAGTTTCAGATATTTTTGACTTAATGGAACTTATATATTGTTGGCTATCTTCCATACCATTACTGCACTCAAAATAGCAATTAATAAGAGTAAACAAGTGCCATTTTAATGTTTTGGAATATAAGTCATCATTATTTATAGTTCTCATGAATTTAATTTTCTCATCATAAACATCTAAAATGTCTAATCTTTTTTTATTAAATTTTCTAGTAGTGATACTGTTAGGCGTTACTCTGTAATAGTATAATGGCCTATTAGTGTAAGTTATCTTATTAGCTTTGTAAAATAACTTATAAGTGGTTCCTTCATCTTCGTGAATTTTTCCAACTGGATAAGTTACATTATCAAAAAGTTCTCTTTTATATAATTTATTCCAAGCTACAACTGTTTGAGTATATAAATCAGTATAGAAATTACCTAATCCATCAATATTATTAAAGGATTTGATGATTTCATTATCAACGCAGGGAGCCTTTTCTTTTTCATCTGCTGTTCTAAAAAATTTACAACAGGATATATCAGAATTAGTAGCTTTTATTAAATTTAGCAGCTGTTCATACATATTTTCATCTAACCAATCATCACTATCGACAAAACCAATATAGTTTCCTTTAGCAATTTCAAGACCAGCATTTCTTGCAGAGCTCAGTCCACCATTTTCTTTATGAATAACAACAATTCTATTATCTGTTTTAGAAAAATCATCACAGATTTTACCTGAATTATCTAAGGAACCATCATTAACTAAAATAATTTCAAGATTTTTTATGGTTTGATTCAAAATGCTATCTATACATTTAGGTAAATATTTCTCAACATTATATACAGGTACAATAACACTAATTAAATCATTATTATTTTCCATTATTATTTTCTCCAATCGTAGATATTCGGCACTATCAAATAAATAACAAGTCCTCTTGCTAGCCTATTTTCATGTGCCTTATTAAATGATTAATTTCGTAATAAATTATAGCATACATGATAGGTATATTCAAAAAAATAGAAATACCTGTGCTATTGCCAATTATAAATGCTAAATTGTCAATAGTGACAAAACAATTGATAATTGAGTATTGGCAATTGATAATTTTATATTATATTTATTGAGTTTTGAATTTTCATTGATATAATAAAAAGGAAAGGTATCAGAATTTGGTACCTTATATGACAGTTTTGTATTTACATTGATATAATTTAAGGAGAAAAATATGAACGACATTGATTATTCAAACTATGAGGAGTTAGGACTAAGAGATGCTCAAATAATAATGGCAGGAATTTTGAAAGAAGTAGCTGATATTTGTGATAAATACGGCATTAAATATTTTTTAGATGCAGGAACACTTATTGGAGCAGTAAGGCATAAAGGGTTTATTCCTTGGGATGATGATATTGATATAGGTATGCTTAGAGAAGACTATAGAAAGTTTCTAAGTATAATTAAAAATGAGTTGCCTGAACATCTATTCTTGCAAACTCATGAAAATGATCTTTATTATGATATTTATCAAGTCCCTTGTAAGATTAGATATAATAATACTTTATTTATTGAAGAAAAAATAGTTGAAAATCCAAAGATGCATAATGGATTATTTATAGATATTTTACCTTATGATAGTTTACCAAAGAAAAAATGGGTCTATACTATTCAAAGAAAAATAAGTAATTTTATTTTAAGAAGTTTTGTTAGGTGTAGAGAGATACCAGAAAAATTAACTTTTAAAAATAAGCTTACGCATTTTATTTATAAAATTGTAGTTAAAATTTTTCCAACTCAAAGAAGACAGAAGTTATTTGATTTTTTAATAAACTGGAATGACATTAATTCTGAATATATGGGGTATGGAGTTGATACTACTTGGAGTGAATACATATATAAGAAGAAAGATTTTTTTGATTTAATAAAAGTTGAGTTTGAAGGGGAATACTTTAATGCACCTAAAAATTATGATGCGGTTTTAACTCAATTATATGGAGATTATATGACACTTCCAAAAGAAGAAGATCGTGTGTGGCATGCAAAAACAATAAAAAAGCTATCATCGATGGATAATTGATCATCTATCATTGACAATTGTTATTTGAATTATGAAATTTAACTTAAGAAAAATGACTAAATATTGCATATAGGTGTCAATATTAGTATAATTCAAGTAGCGTTTAAAATTTCAAATAATTAGGTTTTAAATTACTACAATTAGGTTATTTAAAGTATTAATGGTTGAGCCTATAGATAGATAAAAGGAGCGAATAGTTTTGACGAAGGTATCTATAATTACTCCTGTTTATAATGTAGAGGAATGTATTGAAAGATGTATAAAATCTGTTATAAATCAGACAAATAAGGATTTTGAATTTTTACTAATAGATGACGGATCTAAAGATAGAAGTATTCATATAGCAAAAGAATTACTTGAAAAATCAATTATAAATTATAGAATTATAACTCAAAAAAATTCAGGAGTTAGTGCTGCAAGAAATAAGGGAATAGAAGAAGCTTCTGGTGAGTATATAACTTTTCTAGATTCAGATGATTATATTGATTCTAGATTTATTGAGTTAATGTACGAGAAGGCAGAAGAAACTTGCAGTGAAGTAGTTTTCTGTGATTACAGTGAAGTTGATGCACAGGGAAATGTTTTAGTTAAAAATAGAACAAAGTGTTTAAGTGATTTTATAAGTGGAAAAGAAGCAGCCTTAAAACAATTAAATGATGATATAACAATAGGAATGAGAAGTGCTATATATAAAGCATCAATCATTAAAGGAAATAATCTCCTATTTGATAGTAAAAGAAAATATGGAGAAGATATGATCTTTATTGTAAAAGCATTACTATATTCGAAAAAAGTAATAAGTGTCAATGAAATTTTAGCATTTTACGTTATTTGGGGAAATTCAGTTACTCAAAATGTATCGTTAAAACATCTTGATGGCTACTATTCTTATACTGATTTATTGGAAGAGGTTAAGACAGATGTAAGTTTAAAGGAAATAGAAAAATTCTTGATTGAATTTAAGATTCCTTATTCAATATCACATATTTTTTCAGTGCTTAGTAAAGATTCAAATTTTCATAAGGATCTTTTTGAATTTTTAAATAGAACTGATGTAAAGGGATATTTGAAGGTATATAAAATGCAGAGGTTTAATAAAAATAACCTTAGATATTTTATTCAAGCTAAGGGCATGGCATACTGCCCTAAATTATTGCTTAAAATTTTTAATGGACTAAGGTAATAATATTGTCTCTTGAAAGTGGAGGAGATTATAATGAAGAGTTGGAAAACACCAATAATTATGATAATTGATATGTTTATGGTAAATATGGCGTATCTTTTTGCAATAAACATAACAAACACGGGAAGTTTTACTCTAATCGCAAAGATATATACTAACGATTGTGTGGTTTTGAGTTTAATTTATTTAGTTTGTTTTTACTTATTTAAAACTTATGATAGTTTATGGCATTTAACTGGTACTGATGAATTTTTGCTAGGAGTTGGTGGAAATATTTTAGCAGGTATTCTATCGATTGGATATACAAGAATTTTTGGTTCAACTATTCCTTTAAATGTATCTGTCGTAGGAATACTTTTAAGTATTTTCTTTGTTTTAGGATATAGAATTCTTTATAGAGTGTATAGAAGAACTCTTTTATACATACCATTCAAATATTCATCTGATCAAAGAAGAGTAATGATAGTTGGAGCAGGTTCTGCCGGAACTATGATTATTAATGAAATGATGGCAAGAAGAGAGTTAAAGTATAATCCTATTGTTCTTATTGATGATGATAAGACTAAACTAGGAAAGAGAATATCAGGAGTTAAAATAGAAGGAAATAGATATGATATACCTTATATTGTTAGAGAACAGGAAATAGATTTAATTTTAATTGCTATACCATCTCTTGATGCAAAGAATAAAGCAGAAATAATTGAGATTTGCAAAGATACTAATTGTAAGCTACAGATAATTCCAGGTATGTATGAAATATTGAGTGGAGATGCAACCGTAAGTAGAATTAAGGATGTTGATTTAGAAGATTTACTTGGAAGAGATCCAATTCAATTAGATAATAAAGGGATTTCTGATTACATTGAAGGAAAAACTATTCTAGTTACTGGTGGTGGTGGCTCAATAGGATCAGAACTTTGTAGGCAAATAGCAGTATTTAATCCAAAGAGATTGATAATCTTTGATATTTATGAAAATAATGTATATGATATTCAAAATGAACTAAGAGAAGAATTCCCAGATATGAACCTTACTGTGTTAATAGGGTCTGTAAGGGATAGGAAAAGATTACATGAGGTATTTACTAAATATAAAATAAATGTTGTATTCCATGCAGCAGCTCATAAGCATGTACCTTTAATGGAGGATAGTCCAAAGGAAGCTATAAAAAATAATGTATTTGGAACCTTGAATTTAGCTTTAGAAGCTAGTGAAGCCAATATATCTAGATTTGTTATGATTTCAACAGATAAAGCTGTTAATCCAACTAATATTATGGGTGCAACAAAGAGATTATGTGAAATGATAATTCAAGCCATGGATAAGCAATCCAAAACAGAATTTGTTGCTGTTAGATTTGGTAATGTTCTTGGAAGTAATGGTTCTGTTATACCTTTATTTAAGAGACAAATTGCTAATGGGGGACCTGTTACTGTTACTCATAAGAAAATTATTAGATATTTTATGTTAATTCCAGAAGCAGCTCAATTGGTACTTCAAGCAGGTGCATTTGCAAAAGGCGGAGAAATATTTGTTTTAGATATGGGAAAGCCAGTTAAAATTTATGATTTAGCCTGTGACTTAATTAAGCTTTCAGGTCTTGAACCCAATAGAGATATAAAAATTGTATTTACAGGACTTAGGCCAGGAGAAAAGTTATTTGAGGAACTTTTAATGAGTGAAGAAGGACTAGAAGATACTGTTCATAAAAAGATACATGTTGGTAAACCAACTTTTGAAAATATGGATACTCTAAAAGAAAAGCTTGAGCAGTTGAAAAATTTATTGGAACTAAATGATATTGGTGAAATAAAACATCAAATGCAAAAGATCGTTCCAACTTATCACTATAAGAATGAAGATGAAGTGGCAGCAGAGAATGCTGATAAGGAGTAGAGATGACTAAAGATAGTAGAATTACAAATATTGTTCTAGCAATTTTATTTGTTATAGCAGCAGTTTTTGGAGTACTGAATGGTAATTATTTATTAACTGCAATGTATATAGTTACAGTACTAGCAGTAGTATTTATAATGAAATATAAGGATGTTTACGATACTTTTTATGCAATACTTATGGTATCAGCGTTTTATGATTATACTGTATATGCTCCAAGAATTCAAAGTGTTTATATGTTTCATGTAATTTTGGCAGCATTTGTTTTAATATCTTTGTATAAATTATTTAAAGATAGGGAAGTAATAGTAAACTTAAACAAAAAAGTACTAATTATTTATGCTATTTGGTTTGCTTATATGTGTGTAAGCATAATGTGGTCATTAAGTAAGGGACTAGCAATAAAGTATATAGCCATTTATTTAATGATGTTTGCATTTATTATTAGTATGATGATATACAATATAAATAAGGAAAGAATTAACAATACAATAAATTTAATATTATTTTTAGTATCATTAGTAGTTATTGTTGGGGCTGTAGAAGTAGCACTTGGACAACAACTACCCGTGAGACATTATTTTGATACAATGAATTTATCTAAACTTCATAGAAGTATTATTGAGGCAAGAGCTATAGTTTTTTCATATAATACAAATAATTTAGCTGCAACTCTCGCAATTTTATCGCCAGTATGTTTATTTGGAATTTATAGATTTGAAAATATTCTGGCTAAGGTTTGGTTTACAATTTCTACTGCAGCTGGATTTTCATTAGTTGTTATATCAACTTCTAGAACAGGAATTGTTTCGATGGGCTTCAGTTTAATTGTATTTTGTATTTATTCTATTTTCAGAATTAGAACATTAAAAATACAGGCTATAGTTTTCCCGCTTATTTTATGTATTAGTTTTGTATTTTTATATTACAATAGTTCTAAATTTGAGCATATTAAACCTGTTAATGGTAATAAAGTTATTGATACAGGCTTAGATGATAAAATCAACGAATTAAGTGATATAGAGTATCAAGAAGGTGCAGCAGGTTCATTAAATGAAAGAGGAACTATAATACTAGATGTATTAAATGGTACAATAAAAGAAAAGCATTATTTAGGTTTTGGAGTTGGTAATGTACAGCAGTTCCTTCAAAACCAAGGAAATACAGCAGGGATATACAGTCCACATTGTTATCCAATCGAGATTTTAGGGGATTTTGGGATACCAGGTATATTACTGTATGGAGTATATTATTTATATTTACTTATAACAAATCTAATTTTAGGAATAAAGAAAAAGAGTGTTATGTGTTTTGCAGTAGTTGCAGGACTAATAGCTTTTGCACCAGCAAGTTTTGGACCAAGTTCTATTACATATGTATTTTCATATTGGATACTTATGGGATTTGCAGTTGCATGTATTCAAGTTTATAAAAAAGATACTAATGAATATAGAAAGACATCTTCTATAAAGGAATTTAAAATGATATAAAAATTATAATTTTTATAAAATAACCAGCCGAAATACAGTAGACTCTGTTATTTCGGCTGTTATAGAATAGAGCTATTGAAGGGAAGCGTGGTAATATGCTATTTTATGGTAAAATCATTAGTATATTGAGAAAAAAAATAAACATGAAAAATTCAAAGCGTCTACAAAATAAAGATTTTTCTTTATTAGCTAGCAATTGCAATGGGGCGTTTATTTTACATGATTTAAATTTAAAGTTTAATTCACCAACTGTAAATTTATTTATGTATCCAAGTGATTTTGTTAAATATATTAAAAATTTAGAATACTATTCAAAATGTGATTTGAAATTTATAAAAAAGGATGATACTGCATATCCTGTTGGAAAATTAGATGATATTGAAATACATTTTATGCATTATAAAGATGAAAATGAGGCTGAAAGGAAGTGGAGAGAACGTACTGATAGAATAGATTTTGACAATATGTTCATTATGATGACGGATAGAGATGGATGTTCTCTTGAAGACTTAAAAGAATTCGATAAGCTTCCATATAAAAATAAGGTTGTATTTACACACAAAGAATATCCAGAAATCAAATCTTCAGTTTATATAAAAGGTTTTGAAAATGAGAAAAATGTAGGAAATTTATATTCATATAAAAATAGATTTACTGGTTATAAATACTATGATGATTTTGATTATGTTGAATGGTTCAATTCTAGGACGGCTGAAAAACAATAGTACAAGCTATGGAAGAATGTTAATATGAGTTTTTAATAATTAATTATTAAAAATAGAGTTTTAATTATATAAATTTAAATTGCCTATCTATATTGAGTTATAGGTAGGCAATTTAAATTCTTTATTTTCTACAATTATTTTAGATGGTCTTCAATTATTTGTGTAATTATTGAAGAAGTATCTCCATTTCCAAAAGCTGAAGCAGGAGTGCCTGTTGGATTGAAATTTTCTAAAGCATCTAATATTTTATTAGTATCACTTCCAACTATTACGTTCCAACCATTGTTTACAGTTTCAACCCACTCTGTTTCATCTCTCATAGTAATACATGGTTTCTTTAGGAAATATGCTTCCTTTTGAACTCCACCGCTGTCTGTTACTATTTTTTGTGCATTTTCTTGGAGAGAAATCATATCTAGATATCCTACAGGATCTATAATCTTAATATTATCACCAACGTGTAAGTTGTATTCTTGAATGAACTTCTTTGTTCTAGGATGAAGAGGAAGTATTATTTTTTTATTTGAATTGCTTAAAGCTTTTATTATTGAAGTTAATCTTTCAAGACTGTTAGTATTTTCAGCACGATGTATTGTTGAAAGTATATAGCTATTTGGCGCTAAATCAAAAGTTTCTATTACCTTTGACACTTCTTTAGCTCTTTCTTTAAAAAGATTAACAGCATCATACATCACATCACCAACATTGTGAACACCATTTATAACATTTTCATTCCTTAAATTATTTAAAGCTGTTAGTGTTGGAGTAAAAAGTAAATCTGAGATGTGATCTGTTAGTATTCTATTTTGCTCTTCTGGCATTGCTTTATTAAAGCTTCTAAGACCAGCTTCAACATGAGCTACTGGAATTAGTAATTTACTAGCACATAAAGCTCCAGCAAGGGTTGAATTTGTATCTCCATATACTAAAACCATGTCTGGTTTTTCTTTTAAATATATTTCTTCAAGAGCTATTAACATACTCCCAGTTTGATGACCATGATTAGATGAACCAATGCTTAGGTTGTAGTTTGGTTTTGGAATATTAAGTTCCTCAAAAAATATATCTGACATGTTGTTATCATAATGTTGACCAGTATGCACTAAAATTTCACTATTACCATTTCTTCTAATTTTATTTGAAACTGTAGCAGCTTTAATAAACTGTGGCCTTGCACCTATTACAGTTAATACTTTCATGTATTATGCCTCCTTAAATTATATATATATTTTAAAATATGACTCAAACAATAGTTGTTAGAAATCATTTAAAAATACATAGTGATAGATATAAATATTTTAGCATATAACAGCCATAAATCAAATAATATAAAATTGCCTAGTAAAGAAACACTAAACATTGCATATATTGATGAATATTAGTATAATTCAAATGGTAGAAATAATAGAAAATAAATTAAAAATAAGATTGAATGAAGAACAATATATATAAAGAAAAACGTTGGTAGGTTAATTTGCATTAAGGAATTTTAATTACCAGCTTCAGGAGGGAACAAGTAGTGGCAATATTGGTTACAGGTGGAATGGGGTATATAGGAAGTCATACTTCTGTTGAATTACTTAACGCTGGGGAAGATGTTGTAGTTATAGATAATTTGAGCAATAGTAAAGAAATAGTTAAAGAAAGAATAGAAGAGATAACAGGAAAAAAAATAAAATTATATAAGATAGATTTGACAGATAAAAATGCAGTTGAACAAGTATTTATAGAAAATAATATAGAAGCAGTAATGGATTTTGCTGCTTTAAAAGCAATTGGTGAATCTATAGAGAAGCCAGTGGAATATTATCATAATAATTTGACAAGTATTTTAGTTGTACTAGAGTTAATGAAGAAGCATTCTGTAAGAAATTTAGTATTTAGTTCATCAGCAACAGTATATGGTACTGCAGATACTATGCCGGTAAATGAAGATTATTTACCATTATCAGTAACTAATCCTTATGGAAGAACAAAATTAATTGCAGAAGACATTCTAAGAGATTTAAGTATGTCAAGCAAATGGTGGAATATTGCGATTTTACGATATTTCAATCCAATAGGGGCTCATGAAAGTGGGATTATTGGGGAAGATCCATCTGGAGTTCCAAGTAATATTATGCCTTATATAACTGAAGTCGCAATCGGGCAATTAAAAGAATTATCAATATTTGGTGATGATTATGATACGATTGATGGAACTGGTGTAAGAGATTACGTGCATGTGGTTGATGTTGCAGAAGGTCATATAAAAGCACTTGAGATGTTAAAGAAAAATCCGGGATTAGTAACATACAATTTAGGGACAGGAAAAGGTTATAGTGTACTTGAATTGGTAGAAACCTTTAAAAAGGTAACTGGAGTTAATATACCATATAGAATAGCACCAAGAAGAGCCGGTGATGTAGGTGTGTGTTATGCTGATTCAAGTAAAGCTAATAGGGAATTAAATTGGAAAGCAAAAAGAGGACTTGAAGAGATGTGCAGAGATTCTTGGGGCTGGCAAACAAAAAATCCAAATGGATACAAATAACAATGATTAGTTGTCAATTATCAATTATGAACTGACAACTGATCATTGAAACTTTAACTAATTAGGAGGAAAAGATGAACGATTGCCTAGTAATGTTAACTAAAGTTTTCCCATTTGATAAGGGAGAAGAATTTATAGAAGATGAGATTTTAATGCTTTCAGAAAATTTTAAGAAAGTTATAATAATCGCAACTAGTACAGCTGATAGTGCAGTTCAAACACGAACTACGCCTGAAAATTTTGAAATACTTAGAATTAAGGCGTCTAAAATTAAGCGTAGTTTACCTATTAATGCTATAAAGTTATTTCCGTTCTCTAATTATAATGGGTATATTTCAGAGAAAGAACGCATAGAAATTAAGGGCTCATTAAAGAAAAGGGCATATTTAACTTATTTCATTTCAAAGTCCAATGCTGTGTTTGAAGAAGCAAAGGATATTTTAAATCAATGTAATTTATCTCAATATAACAAGGTTATTTTTTATAGTTATTGGTTTTATGATACAGCTTTAGCAGCAATTAAACTTAAGGATTACTTTAAGCTTAACAAAAAAGCTGCCATAAGCAGAGCTCATGGCTATGATATTTATACTTATAGAAATTCTATGAATTATTTACCGCTTAGAGAATACTTATTAAAGAACATAGATAAGGTATATACCTGTTCTAAAAATGGAATGGATTATTTAAAGAATCTTTATAATGGTTATAATAATAAAATAGAAGTTGGATACTTGGGAAGTAAGGATCACGGAATTAAATCAGTTGATGAAGAGCATGTATTTCATATAGTAAGCTGCTGTCATATTAGTCCAGTAAAACGTATGGATTTATTAGCGAAAGCTTTAGCAACACTAAAAGATTCAGGCTTAAAATTAAGATGGACACATTTTGGTGCTGGAGATGGATTAGAGGATCTTAAGGCATATGCAAGTGAGAATTTAGGGTTTATGGAGGTAAGCTTTCCAGGTGGAATTAAAAATATTGATTTGATGAAATATTATCAAAAAGAACCTGTAGACTTATTTATAAATACGAGTAGCTCGGAAGGGTTACCAGTTAGTATTATGGAAGCTTGTTCCTTTGGAATTCCAACAATTGCTACTAATGTAGGGGGCACTTCTGAAATTGTAAGAGATATGCAGACGGGTATTTTGATAGATGCAGATTTCAAAGTTGAAGAACTTGGAGAGAAGATTAAATATATGGTTCTGTTAAAAAATGAAGAAAGGCAAGCATTTAGAGAAAGATGCCGTAATTTATGGTTGGAGAGCTTTTGTGCTGAAAGAAATTTTGCGCGTTTTGCACAACAAATAAAAGAAATAAAATAATACGTTTTAATAAAAGTGATAAATTATCAATAAATAAACTTTCATAAGTCAAAAAATACATTATAGCTCAATTGACCATTGACAACTGATAATTGACAGTTGAGTATTGAGCTTTGAAAAGGAGAAAATTA
Organism: Clostridium sp. YIM B02555; assembly: GCF_022320955.1. Lineage (NCBI taxonomy): Bacteria > Bacillati > Bacillota > Clostridia > Eubacteriales > Clostridiaceae > Clostridium > Clostridium sp. YIM B02555. The sequence continues at coordinate 278,254 of NZ_JAKJJY010000006.1, forward strand.
AGATGAATATCTTACTTATAAATCACTATGCGGGGTCTGATTATCATGGGATGGAATTTAGACCTTATTATATGGGAAGAGAATGGGTTCAAATGGGACATAAAGTTACTATTCTAGGGGCTGATTTTTCTCATTTAAGAAAGAAAAATCCTCAAGTACAAGAGGATTTCCAAGAAGAAATAATAGATGGAATTACATACGTATGGGTTAAGACTCCTGAATACCATGGAAATGGTGTTGGAAGAATAAAGAATATATCTACTTTTATGTTTAAATTAAGAATGAATTACAAGAAGATTGCTGATAAGTACAAACCAGATGCAGTAATAGCTTCTTCAACTTATCCATTAGATATATATCCAGCACATAGAATAGCAAAGAGATCTAAAGGTAAGCTTTTCTTTGAAATTCATGATTTATGGCCATTAACACCAATGGAAATTGGGGGATATTCTAAAAATAATCCTGCTATAGTAATACTTCAAAGAGCAGAGGATTTTGCCTTTAAAAATTGTGATAAGATTATTTCAATTTTACCAAATGCAGATAAGCATATGAAAGATAGAGGCTTTAAAACTGATAACTATATCCATGTCCCAAATGGAATAATAGTTGGTGAGAAGAAAAGTGCACCAATGGAAACTACTATTGAAAGATTAAAAGAACTAAAAGAGCAAGGTTATTTTTTAGTAGGCTATACTGGAAATCATTCACCTGCTAATGTTTTAGATACAATGATCGATGCAGCTAAGCAAACAAGTGATGAAAAAGTAAAGTATGTAATGGTTGGAAATGGAAACGTAAAAGATAAACTGATTGGATATGCAAAAAGCAATAATGTTACGAATGTTGAATTTTTGGACCCAGTACTTAAAGATAATATGGATAATGTATTACAATTATTAGATATATGTTATATAGGCTTGAAGAAACAAAACTTATTTAATTATGGAGTGAGCCCTAATAAGTTATTTGATTATATGATGGCTGGAAGACCTGTAATTTATGCTGTAGAAGCATCAAATGACCCTGTTAAAGATTCTAATTGCGGAATTACAGTTCCAGCAGAAAATGCTAATGCAGTTGTAGAGGCAGTAATGAAAATTAAAGGCTTAAGTGAAGAAGAAAAAAGCAAATTAGGACAAAATGGAACAGATTATGTATTAGAAAATCATACTTATCATGGATTAGCAGAAAAGTTCTTAGAGGCTTTGAAATAACTTAAAATTTTATGAAGAAATACGAGAATTCAATTAAAATTGATTAAAGTGTTGTAAAATAGGTAATATATTAAAATATTATAAATAACTTTTAGGGGTAGATATATGAATAAATTTAACAAAATAGTTAAAAGAATATTTGATTTAATATGCTCTACTTTAGGACTTATTGTGTTAAGTCCAGTTTTATTAGTAATTGCAATAAGAATAAAAACAGGTTCAGATGGACCAGTATTTTTCAAACAAATACGAGTAGGTGAAAGAAGTAAGGAATTTGAAATTCTTAAATTTAGGACTATGGTTGTTGATGCTGAAAAATTAGGAAGACAAATAACTGTTGGGAATGATAGTAGAATTACTAAAATAGGCGCATTTTTAAGAAAATATAAACTTGATGAATTACCACAGCTAATAAATGTATTTAAAGGTGATATGAGCCTAGTTGGGCCAAGACCAGAAGTGCCTAGATATGTTAAACTATATAATGAAGAACAAATAAGAGTCTTAGAAGTGAAACCTGGCATAACAGATTTAGCGTCTATTAGGTATAGAGATGAAAATGATTTGCTTGGAGAAGTAGAGAATCCAGATGAATTTTATATAAATACAATTATGCCAGATAAACTGGCCTTGAATTTGGAATACATAAATAAGAATAACATATTTTTAGATATTTATATAATACTTAAAACAATAATAAAATGCATTTAGGCAGTGTACAGTTTACAATTTACAGTTGTGAGTGGTGTGAATGTTATAATGTTTTAAATTTATGAATATAATGGGAGAAGGTAAAGAGTTATGCCCCTATAAAGAGAGCAGCTATGCTGCAATACGGAACTTAAAATAGTTAACAGTTAGTTGGGAAATTATAAATATAGTGGGAGAAGGTAAAGAGTTATGAAAAAATTAAAATTTGCTATTATAGGTTGTGGAAGAATTTCTTATAAACATGTTGAAGCTTTAGTAAAGAACAATGAAGAGGCTGAATTAGTTGCAACTTGTGATGTTATTTTAGAAAAAGCTGAAGCAAAGAAGAAAGAATATATAGAGAAAACTGGAGTAGCAGAAGAATCTGTAAATGCATATGCAGATTATAAAGAAATGTTAGAAAAGGAAGAGATAGATGTAGTAACAATAGCTACTGAAAGTGGATATCATGCAGAAATTGCTATACATTCTATGAGAAAAGGAGCAAGTACATTAGTTGAAAAACCAATGGCTATGTCTATTGATGATGCTAATGAGATGATAAAAGTCGCAAAAGAAAACAATGTTAAGCTTGGAGTTTGTCATCAAAATAGATTTAATAAGCCAATACAAAAATTAAGAGAAGCAATAGAAGAAAATAAATTTGGAAGATTAATTAATGGTACAGCAAGAATACTTTGGAATAGAAATATGGGATATTATGAGCAAGCACCTTGGAGAGGAACATGGGCTTTAGATGGTGGTACTCTTATGAACCAATGTATCCATAATATTGATTTGCTTCAATGGATGATGGGTGGAGAAGTTGAAAGAGTTTATGCTGAGTGTGATACATATTTAAGAGATATAGAAGCAGAAGATTTTGGAGCTGTAGTAATAAGATTCAAAAATGGAGCTATAGGAATTGTTGAAGGATCAGCATGTGTATATCCTAAGAATCTCGAAGAAACTTTAAGTATATTTGGAGAAACTGGAGCAGTATCTATTGGAGGTCTTGCAGTTAATGAACTTGAAACATGGAGATTTGAAGGTGAAGACGAAGAAGCCACTAAAAAATTAGTAAATGTTAAAATAGACAATGTTTATGGTGAAGGACATACACCTTTATTTAAGGATGTGATTGATGCAATAAATGAAGACAGAGAACCATTAGTATCAGGAGAAGAAGGTAAAAAAGCTATGTCAATAATACTAGCTGCATATAAGTCAAGAAAAACAGGAATGCCAGTACAATTTCCTTTTAATGATTTTAAGACATTAGATATGAAAGATAGTTTTAAAGGAAGAAAATAATTTTATTGGATATAATATTAATAATAGATATACTATAAGGTAATCATATATGTTCTTATACGGATATCTAAAATAAGAATTAAGCATATTTAAGTATCAATTATCAATGCTTATGGAGTAATTAACTATGGATAATTGATATTTGATAAAAATAAAAAATGGAGGGATCAGAGAAGCCATGAAAGTTAAAAAAGCTATTATCCCAGCAGCAGGTCTTGGAACAAGATTTTTACCAGCAACTAAAGCACAACCAAAGGAAATGCTTCCAATAGTTGATAAGCCAACAATTCAATATATTGTTGAAGAAGCAGTAGCATCTGGAATTGAAGAAATTTTAATTATTACAGGTAGAAATAAGAAATCTATAGAAGACCATTTTGATAAATCTATAGAATTAGAACTAGAATTAGAGAAATCAGGAAAAGCAGAATTGCTTGAACTAGTAAGAGATATTTCTGATATGGTTGATATACATTATATAAGGCAAAAAGAACCAAGGGGATTAGGGCATGCAATTCATTGTGCTAAAACTTTTGTTGGAAACGAACCATTTGCAGTTTTATTAGGAGATGATGTAGTTGATAGCGAAACTCCTTGTTTAAAACAATTAATTGATTGTTTTAGTGAGTATAAAACAACTATATTGGGAGTTCAAACTGTGTCAGAAGAAAATGTTTCTAAATATGGAATAGTAGATGGAATTCATATAGAAGATAGAGTATATAAAGTAAAAGATTTAGTTGAAAAGCCTGCAAAGGAAGAAGCTCCAAGTAATGTAGCAATATTAGGAAGATATATTATAACTCCAGAAATATTTAATATATTAGAGAATACTAAGCCTGGAAAAGGTGGAGAAATTCAACTAACAGATGCATTAAAGGCACTAATTTCCAAGGAAGCAATGTATGCTTATAATTTTGAAGGCAAAAGGTATGATGTTGGAGATAAATTTGGATTTTTGCAAGCAACTATAGAATTTGCACTAAAGAAAGATGAGCTTCGTGAAGAAGTTTTAGGTTATTTAAACTCTAAGTCATGGGAAAAGTTATAACATTCACAAATTTATAATAAGTTTTTAGAAAATAAAGTATAAATATTAGTTAATTCATTAATTTTATGCAAAGTGACTTAAAAATATATGGTCACTTTGCATTTATTTTTTATTAATATTGAAAATTGGTGTTTGAATTCAAAGTTTGTTATAATTATATTAAATCAATTCAACAAATTTTAGGGATTTTTAGATAAGAATAATCATAAAATTAATAGTGATTAATATACCTTTGAATTAAAAATTTTACACCAAAGATAATGAATGATGTTACTAATATTAAATTTAGTATTGAATTACCAAATTGTATAAATAATATACAAATTAATATAAATATAAACACACTTAAAAGCCATTGTATAAATCTCATTATTTTATCTCCTTGTAAAAAAATTGCACTATTAGTTTATCCTAAATTTATATTGAAATTCATTTTATGTAATGATTTTTTTATTATTTATTGATCTCCCAAGGAGCATGAAATAATTTTATTCAATTATGTTATGAATTGTATTATAATTATAATAGGTATGAGTATGGTTGTAATAGGAGTTGTTGAATAATCATGAAGTATTTATGGTTAGAGGATGGTGGGAACGCGTGCAGGATTATGAGAAACAATATAATTCTTTAAAAATGGAATATGAAACTTATCAAAAGTTTTCAGAACAACATATTCAAGAATTAAATGAAAAAAATATCAGGCTAGAAAAGAGTATAGATTCTTTATCTAATATAATTGAAGTAAGTAAATATATAAATACTTTTTTTAGTAGTGATAGCTTGATATCTATGATTAACGATATGATAGTAGGAATATTAGGGGTTACATATTCAACCATATTTTTAATTGAAAACGGTGAATTAATCGTTAAAGCTAGTAATATTGAGAATATGAATATAAAATTGACTTCAAATGAGTATGTGCACATAAATAAAGGAGAAGAATTTTTAATTAATTCAAGAAGAGTTTTAAAGCAAACAGGGGAACATAAAACTGATATACATTCAATTATGGGGTCACCAATTATATTGAGGGATAAATTTATAGGATATATAGTTGTAGAACATAACATTTATAAGTTTATGACCATGGAGTTAAAAATATTTCTTAGATCAATTGCAAACCAAATTGCTATAGCTATAGAAAATTCTATGTTATATAAACAATTGGAAAAGATGAATCAGAGAGATTCGCTACTTGGAATATATAATAGAAAGTATTTTTTTGAATATTTGGAAAAAAATGAATGTAAAAAACTAACTGAAAAATTTGCAATTGTAATGATAGACATTGATGATTTTAAGAAAATAAACGATACTTATGGACATCAATTTGGAGATAAAATCTTAATTAACACAGCGAAGGTTGTTAAAAGTGGTATAGCTCAAAATGACGTTTTGGCAAGATATGGTGGAGAGGAATTTATCTTGTATATTTCAAACTATATAGATGAGGAAAATGTTTATGATAAAGTTGAAGCAATAAGAACAATTCTTCAAGGAGATAAAGTAGAAATAAATGGCGAATATAAATCAGTAACAGCTAGTTTTGGAATATCATTTTTCCCTTTAAATGGGACTGATTTAAACGAACTTATAAGTAAAGCTGACGATTTACTATATAAGGCTAAAAAAAGTGGGAAGAATAAAGTATTAAGCGGACATGTATTTGAATCATAATTATATAAAGCATGCTTATTTTAATAAGAGTGCTTTTTTTATCTTTAAAATTATAATAATATTTTAGGAGGATAATGATATGGATAGTAAAAAATTACTATCACTTATTAAGAAAGATGAAGGTATAAAGTTAGATTTTAAGTTAAAATTAGAACTTTATTATGAAACAGGAAAAAAAGAGTTAACTAAGGATATCTGTGCCATTGCTAATTCAAATGGTGGAAGAGGATATATAATTGTTGGAATTGAAGACAAAACTAAAAAAATTGTAGGCTTAGAAGACGAAGATTTGTTTAAAGAAGAACAAATTCAGCAAATTATATCAACAAGGTGTGAGCCGCCAATACCAATAAAAGTAGATTTCATTAATATTGAAAATAAAATAATTGGTGTGATATCTATATATGATGGAGGGCAAAAGCCATACCAAGTAAGGGAAAATGGTGCATTCTATATTAGAAGAGGTTCCACAACTGATGTAATGAGAAAGCAAGAATTAATTGCATTATTTGAAGAGAATCTCAGTTTAACCATTGAAACTTGCCCACTAATTCATAGCAGAATAGATATATTGAATATGGAACTAATAAACAAATATTTTAATAAGAAAGGAATAGAAATTACTGAAGAAAACAGAAAGTTTTTATTATTAAGCGCAGGAATAGCATTTGAGCATAAGGATGAATCCCAACTTAAATGTACTTATGGAGGATTGCTTGTTTTTTCTGATAAAAATTATCTATATATACCTAATAATATGATAAAAATTATTAATAAACTAAATGATATTAATGAAGAGTTACATGTAATTCAAGGAAACCTTTTATATATGATAGATCAAGCTGAAGAAAAAGTAAGGCAAATATTACCTGAAGATTATCCAATAGAGGCTGTAATTGAAGCAGTAAAAAATGCAGTATTATATAGGGAGTATTTTGATTTAAATAAGATTATTGAAATAATAATAGATAAAAATAAAATTATAATTTCAAGTCCTGGCGAATTTATTGATGAAAACATTAAAGGGGAAAGAACAAACTATAATAAAAGAAATATTTGGCTATATGAAAAATTGATTTCCTTAGATGATAAAAAGAGGTTTTTAAATAGTGGAAGAGGATTTTCGATTATTAAAAATGCATTTATAGGATATGGTAAAGTTAAGTTTGTAAATTCAAGAGTGGAGCATAGTTTTAAGGTAATATTACCAGGAGCGGGTACAAATCCTTAGTAGTATTATTTTTGTTACAATTAAAAAATGATTTATAAAGATTTTGGAGGAAAAAGATGACGACAACTATCAAGGATATAGCAAAAGTACTTAATATATCTCATTCAACAGTTTCTAGGGCGTTAACAGGATCGAAAGCTGTTAGTGAGAAAACTAAAGAAGAAATATTTAAAGTAGCTAAAGAATTAAATTATATTCCCAATATGAATGCTAGAAGCTTGAAAATAGATAAAGCTTACAATATAGGTGTATTTTTTTCAACTATTGATAATGGAACTTCACCATTCGTATTTCAAAGTGTAATAAATAATGTATATAGAAATATGGATAAAAAGTATAATGTAATTGTTAAAGGTATTGATATGCATGAAGAAAATACAATAAGTCCAAAAAATTATGATGGAATATTAGTTTTAAGTCAAAAAAAAGGTGATGATGGGTTTATTGAAGAGATTATAGATAAAAAAATACCTGTTGTTGTTATTAATAGGAAAGTAAGTCATAAAGTCATTAATGTGTATACAGATGAAAAGATAGGGACTTCTAGAGGTGTAGAAGAGTTAATAATTAATGGTCATAAGGATATTGCAATAATTGAAGGACCAGAAAGATTTTATTCAACCAAAATGAGAAGAGATGGGTGTTTAGAAGCGTTAGAAAAATATAATATTAAATTAAATGAAAAATTAATATTACACGGAGATTTTAGTGTAAAAAGTGGTTATTTGGTAACTAAAAAAATTCTTAATGGAAAAGAAAAATTTACAGCTATATTTGCATTTAACGATGAAATGGCAACAGGAGCAATAAAGGCTATTACAGATCATGGATTAAAAGTACCTGATGATATTTCTGTATTGGGATTTGATGGAAATGAAATAGGAAAATTTATAACTCCTAGTATAACTACTGTTATAAGGCCAATTGGGGAAATAGCTAAATTAGGAATAGAATTATTGATGAAACTAATAAATGGAGAGAGCGAAATAATAGGCAAAAAAATATATATAGAATCAAAATTATCAATTGGAAATTCTATTAGAGACATACACATATAAAAAGAGCAGCTATGCTGCAACAACGGATCTTATTTATAAAGAGTAGATATGCCACAATACGCACCTATAAAAAGAGTGGCTATGCCACAATACGGAACTTATATGTAACTTGAAACTTATTAAAGAGGAGGATATTCCGAAGAAATATCTTCATTATTCATTCATCATTAATTAAACGTGTCGCAGATACTTTCGTTCTATGTGCATAGCTGCTCTTTATGTAGGTATAATTCATAATTTATAACTCAGCCCCCTTAACTGTTTTCAATTGTTGCCAAAAGTTAAGGTTGAGGATATACTATAGTAAGTGATTAAAATACTGGAAAGTTATTAACGCATAATCAAAAAGTAATACAACAGTATAATTATATATATATTGAATTATGCTGTGTTAGTAAGAAGATTTTTAGGAGGTACTATAATGGCAAGCGTATTAGATGAGCTATTAGAAAGAGGATACATAAAACAATTTACTCATGAAGAAGAAACAAGAAAGTTATTGGAAAATGAGAAGATAACTTTTTATATAGGCTTTGACCCAACAGCAGATAGTTTGCATGTTGGACATTTTATTGCTATGATGTTCATGGCACATATGCAAAAAGCAGGACATAGACCAATAGCTTTAATTGGTGGTGGAACAGCTATGGTTGGAGATCCAAGTGGTAAGACTGATATGAGAAAGATGCTTACCAAAGAAGATATTCAGCATAATGTTGATAGTATAAAGAAACAAATGGAAAGATTTATAGACTTCACAGACGGTAAGGCAATACTTGCTAATAATGCTGACTGGTTATTAAACCTTAACTATGTTGATTTCTTAAGAGAAGTTGGAGTGCATTTTTCAGTAAACAGAATGTTGTCAGCTGAATGTTTTAAGCAAAGGTTAGAAAAAGGATTATCATTTTTAGAATTTAACTATATGTTAATGCAAGGATATGATTTTTATGAATTAAATCAAAAATATAATTGTAAGATGCAGCTTGGTGGAGATGACCAATGGTCTAACATGATTGCAGGTGTTGAACTTGTAAGAAGAAAAGCTCAAGGTGAAGCTATGGCTATGACTTGTACATTACTTACAAATAGCCAAGGTCAAAAGATGGGTAAAACTGTTGGAGGAGCATTATGGTTAGATCCAGAAAAAACTTCACCATATGATTTTTATCAATATTGGAGAAATGTAGATGATGCTGATGTTGAAAAATGCTTAGCTTTATTAACATTCTTACCAATGGATGAAGTAAGAAGACTAGGAACTCTTGAAGGTGCTGAAATAAATAATGCCAAGAAAGTACTTGCATATGAAATAACAAAGCTTGTTCATGGTGAAGAAGAGGCTAAGAAGGCAGAAGAAGCAGCTGTTGCATTATTTGCAGGTGGAGCTGACATGTCAAATGTTCCAACTGTAACAATAAGCAAAGAAGAGATTGGACTACCGATCTTAGATATTCTGGCAAGCACTAAAATTGTTCCATCTAAAAAAGAAGCTAGAAGATTAATTGAACAAGGTGGATTATCAATTAATGGTGAAAAAGTTATAGAAATGACACGAGCTTTAGAAGAAGCAGATTTCCAAGATGGAAGTGCCTTAATAAAGAGAGGTAAGAAAAATTATAATAAAATTGAAGTGAAATAGACCTTATTCTAGATAAAATCCTGGCAATACATAAAGTATTGTGAGGGTTTTATTATTTAAATTAATAAAAAGGTTTAAAAACTACATTTAAACTATATTATACTTTCAGAGGCTTTGTAAAAAAATTGAATTTTATCTTAAGAAAATAAAATTTAATTAGGCAGTGCTTTAGGGGACTGCCTGTATTCAATTTGTTAAATATTATTATAATAAATTTGAATTATTTTCAAAAGTTCGTGTATTCCATTTTCTATATCTGATGTACTGCAATTTCCAACACTTATTTTTAAAATATCACCATTAAAATAATCTTTTAAATAAGCATTATCCATCCCTTTTATAAGAATATCTTTTTTATCACATTCCTTAATCAGCCAATCAATATTTATATTATTTAAAAATTCAATACACGAATAGAATCCAGTGTCTGGTATGTGCCATTTTATTTGTGGAAGTATAATTTCACTTGAAGCTTTCCGTAACGCATCCATTCGTTCAGAATATGTTGTTCTTATTGTCTTATTATTAGAATTAAATATTCCACTTTTTATATAAATATCCAAAGCACCTTGAGATAAAACAGAGGTATTTAAATCTGTCCATTTCTTATATTCTTCAAATGTATTTCTTAAAAGTTTTGGAAGTACGACAGCTGCAATTCTAAGGCCCGGGAGGAGTATCTTTGAAAAACTTTTAATATATATAACTTTAGATGATGTATCAGTATAATACATTGGATATGAATTGTTTTTAATCTCTAAATCAGCAAGATAATCATCTTCAACAATATAAACATCATATTTTTCAGCTAACATTATGATTTGTTTTTTCTCATTATTTGTGTAGCTTATTCCAAGAGGATTACTAAAACGAGGAATTGTATAAAAACATTTAATATTTCCATATGCGAATTTTTTTTCTAGTTCTTTTAGGTCTAGACTATCAAACTTTCTTTCAATCCCAATTATTGGAGTTTTAGTCGTTTCTAAAGCTTTTAAAGTACCGTGATAAGTTGGCTGTTCAACAAGTACATTACTTTTTCCATTGGGAAAAGGCATACTACAGAGTATATTGATAGCTTGCTGAGAACCTGATGTAATATAAATGTCGTCTAAAGAACAAAATATCTGATAATTTTCAAAATATGTTTTTAAAGTAAAAATTAAATCAGGAAGTCCTTTAGGAGAAGAATAATTAAAAAGAGTAGCTTTGTGTATCTCTATAGCTTGATTTAAACAATGCTGGAATTCTTTATAATCTAGAATGCTTTCATCAGGAGAACCAGATGAAAAGTCTATAATTTTATTAAAATCATTTATATAAAGTTCTTTTTTATCAATTAAATAATAGCCACTTTGAGGTCTAGAATAAATTATATGATTTTTTTGCATTATTTCATAAGCATGGACAACGGTTTGCTTGCTGCAATTGAATTTTTCTGATAATTCTCTAATTGTTGGCATTTTTTCACCATATGTAATATTTTTGTTGTTAATTTCATAATTAATAAAATTGATTATAGCTTCATATTTACTCATGATTCACCTCGTGTACTAGTACAATTTCATTTTTCAATTATTGAATTGAATTTTGTACTGATTTACACTTTAATTGTAGCACATATATTTTTTGGGGGGGAAATAACTATGGAGGATTTTGAATTAAAAAGTGGTGGAGCAGAATTACTAGATTTAGTCAAACCATTATGGGAACAATTAAATAAGCAGCATGAGAAACAATCAAATTATTTTAAGAATAGATATAAAAGTTTTAATTTTGAAGCTAGAAAGGAGAAATTTCTAAATGACACTGTTTTAGGTGTTAACATAGCTCTAATAAAGAAAGCAGAAATGTATGTAGGATATTGTATTAGTAGTATAAATAAAGGATTAGAAGGAGAAATAGATTCGATTTTTGTGGCTTATGAATACCGTAAATTAGATTTAGGAGATAAATTAATGAAAAATGCTCTGGAATGGTTATATAAAAATAAAGCAAAAACAAGGAGAATAGGTGTTATAGATGGGAATGAAGAAGTATTAAGATTTTATGAAAAATATGGATTTTATAAAAGAATTATGATTTTAGAAGAAATAAATAAGAATAGTTGAGGAGGGTAACTATATGTTTCTAGTAATTTTAAGATATCAAAAATCTATGGAGGAAGTTGAAAAATATTTGGACGACCATGTTGTTTTTCTAGAAAAATATTATTCATTGAATAAATTTATATGTTCAGGAAGGCAAAATCCAAGAACCGGAGGAGTAATATTATCTTGTGGGAAAGATAAAGAAGAAATAAATTCAATAATTAAGGAAGATCCTTTTTATAAGAAGGATATAGCTAAATATGAAATAATAGAATTTATACCAACGAAATATAAAGATGGTTTTGAAGAATTTATTTAGGGGCATATATTTGCAGTTAACAATGTACAGTTTACAGTTGAGGGGGGAAATCCTGTTAGGGATTTCTACTTCAATTGATAACTGTAAACTGTAAAAGCTGTGTCAATTATTTCTCTTTTTATTAAGAATTTTCACTTAATTTTTGAGAAATTTCATATTCATTTCTAAGCTGTTCTATAGGTTCATCCTTGGCAGGATACCAGCCTCTATCTACAATCATATCTGATAATTCAAAATGATCGCTTACAGCTTTATCTAATTGAGTTCTTAACATATCTCTAAGTTCAGGATTAATTGCTTCTGCTGCAGCAGAAGCTAATGATGTTACAGCAAATTTTGAATCTTTGAGCATATCTTGAGCGATATCTTTTTCTGTTAGTGCGGCATTATCATTTCCAAATAAGTTATCTAAAAAAGACATAGTGGAAACCTCCTATTATTATATTAAATATTAAAATTGCTTTCAATGAAATTTTGAACAGAATTTATATTTTCTTTTTTGCTATCTAGACAATGTTCCATAAAAGATTTTAATTCATCATCTTCAATCATCTTCATATTAGCCTGTAATTTTTTTACACCAACAATATTTGAATCCATTAATTCTCTTAATTCAAGCATTTCATGGGGTGCTAGGTTATTTTTGTTATTCATGAGTTCACCTCCGATGTAATATATGTGATAATTATTGAGTAATAGAGTTGATAGTTGATAAATCTTGTTGTAATTGCTGCTCTGCATCTAGATGAGCATTGTACCAACCTTTATTAATTGATATATCTGAAAGTCTGTAATGAGAGTTGACACAAGCAGTGAGTTGGTTTTTTAGAGTTTCCCTTAGTTGTGGATTTGTTGCTTCTGTTAATGTTTTAGATAAGGTTGTTATTGTTGTCTTTGAACTTGTAATTAAGTCAAGTGCAATGTCCTTTTCTGTTAAGGTAGTACTATTTTGTGGCATTTAGAATTACTCCTTTCTATTTAAAAATATTTTTAAGATAATGAGGACTGTATGTTTTGCAAAGCAGTTTTTTTTGATGCTATTGAATCCTGCATATAATTTTTTAATTCAGCATCATTAACCATATTTATGCTCGCACTAATTTTTTTTATATCTAACATCTCTTGACTTATGTATTCTCTGACCTCAATTGCTTCATGTGGGGCTAAATTTCCATTCATAATCATCACCTCCTAACTGTATTAGTATTACACTCATAAACTTATTAATGTGTGGCAAATAAATGTAATTGAAAATTAAATGATTCTACATAATAAATTATTTGTTTGAGCATAATACAAAAGAAAAGTTCATGACTATGAAAGTATAATTTCTTGTAGTTTCAAATTAAAAAACAAAATTACAGTAGAAAAGGAGATATGATATTATGAAGAACAAACCAGATGATAGAAGAGACAATGTGGATAGAATTCAATATAATATTGATAAAACAATTTTAAATTGTGAACTTGCCGATGAAATGATAGCTAAAACAGATGACTCTAAAATGAAGCAAACATTAGAAGAAAAGAATGAAAGAAGAGAGGAAGCTCTAGAGGCTATGAGAAAAGAAATTAAGGATGAAGCTTTGGATAAAGAGAAGGGATATAAGTAAGGCGTTTAATAAGGTGAGTTATTAATAATTAATTATTTATTTAATTGGCGAAACCAATTTTGTTGGTGAAGTTGTAAGATGAAAGTAGACATTAAAAAAGTATGTCTACTTTTTTGTTATAATAAAAAATAAGAGGATG